>JAIXYL010000075.1 GCA_027490265.1 Sediminibacterium sp. | reverse complement strand
TTGTCAATGGAAATTTGACGATCAAATCTTCCTGGGCGCAATAACGCACTATCTAATACATCGGGTCGGTTGGTTGCTGCCAAAATGATGATGCCAGTGTCTCCACCAAATCCATCCATTTCCACCAATAACTGATTCAACGTATTCTCTCTTTCGTCATTGCTCATGATGGCATTTCTGCCTCTGGCTCTACCTATCGCATCAATTTCATCGATAAAAATGATACAAGGCGCTTTTTCTCTGGCTTGCTTAAATAAGTCTCTCACTCTACTAGCACCTACCCCTACAAACATTTCAACAAAATCTGACCCACTTAAACTAAAGAATGGCACTTGTGCTTCGCCAGCCATTGCTTTGGCCAATAAGGTTTTACCTGTTCCTGGAGGACCTACCAATAGTGCACCTTTTGGTATTTTACCACCAAGCGATGTATATTTTTTGGGTTGCTTCAAGAAATCTACAATTTCCATTACCTCCACTTTTGCTTCATCTAATCCTGCTACATCAGCAAAAGTGATATTTACTTTAGCTCCCTTATCAAATAAAGTGGCTTTAGATTTTCCAATATTAAATATGCCACCGGGGCCACCGCCACCAGGGCCACCACCACCCATTTTACGCATTAACAACACCCATACACCAATGATGAACAATAAAGACAAAATGGTTTGAAAAACAGCACCAAACCACTCTGGATCGGTGACTGCTTTAGCGGGTACTTTAGCTACTTCAGGATGAGCTGCATACACTTCTTTTAAATCATCGTGAAAATTCTTTACATCACCAGTTAATTCAAATTCAAACAATGGCACATTTTGAACTTTGCCTTTGTCTTTACTTAAATCTTTTTTAAACTTGGTCACATAAAAGTCTTTCGACAAACGATCCGGCTTAATGTATACGCGAACTTTCTCTTTATTTTTTACAATGTCAATTTTTTGCACATCACCTGGAATCAACATTTGGTCTATATATTCTTGTTGACTGGTTGGTGCAAGATCTGGCGACATCCTCAGAAATTGCATGGAAAGCAATACAATTGCAATGATGGCATAAATCCAATAAATATTGAATTTGGGGCCTTTCTTTTGACCATCTCCTTTCTCAGGATTTATTTTTGGTAACGGGTTATTCTGTGACATAGCTTCTTACGTGATATATAATAATGTTTGAGTCCCTTAAAAGTTTTGTTAAGTTCAAGACTCATGCATTTGTGAAACGGCATCGCTCCACATTTCTTCTAATTTATAAAAATTTCTTGCCTCTGGGTGCATAACGTGTACCACTACATTAATGTAGTCAATTAAAACCCATTGTGCAGCTTGTTTTCCTTCGTGTCTATAAGGTAGCTCGCCACATATCTTTTTCAATTGATCTTCTACAAAGTCTGCAATGGCTTTTATTTGAGTGGTACTTGTGGCCTCACAAACAATAAAAAAATCTGCTGAAGCTTCAGGTATTTTTCTGAGGTCTAAGCTGATGATATTTTCACCTTTTTTATCAAGAATAGCCTGAATAATGGTCTTAAATATCTTGGAGTTTTTGTTCAGTCTGGTAACTGTTGTTTTCTCGCGGGTTTTCAATAGTGAAAGCGGTTCCAAATATGATAGGTGTTTTAATGAATAAATTTCATGTTAACTTCGTCAAAAATAGTAATTCTTTGGCAGGTTCAGCTGTTAAAACTGTGATTGGAAAGCCGTTCACCCACCTTAATCGGGTAAACAGTACCAACATTTATGCCATGGAGCAGTTACAAGCAAAATTGGCTGAGCATGGGGCCGCTTTTTTTGCCAATTTGCAAACCCATGGAAAGGGCCAAATGGGTAAAAAATGGGCGTCCGAACCCGGTCAAAACCTTCTTTTATCAGTGATATTAAACACAAGCCAGCTCAATATGGGCCACCAGTTTGCTTTAAGCGCTGCCACTGCTCTGGCCTGTTATGATTTTCTAAGCGGCTATATTCCTTCAGAATTAACCATAAAATGGCCCAATGATTTGTATTGGCGTGACAGAAAGGCAGGGGGTATACTCATTGAAAATCAGATTAGCGGGGGGATCTGGACCAACGCCATTGCAGGAATGGGCATTAATATCAATCAAACCGAATTTGAAGGCATTCACAAAAAAGTGGTGTCTTTAAAGCAAATTACAGGGGAAACCTACCAACCAGTTGAGTTAGCTAAAACGCTTTGCCATCATCTTCAGCAACGCTATCAACAATTATTGGGCGATATGGGGCCGGAAACGATTTTACAAGATTACAATGCAGTACTTTTTCAAAAAGGCCAACCGGTGAAGTTAAAAAAAGACAATATTGTGGCAACCTATATTATTCATGGCGTCAATCACAAAGGCGCATTAATGGCATCAGCGGGTTTGCCTTATGAGTTTTTACATGGAAAAGTTGAATGGATTGTTTAATGCCAATTTGAAAACCGGTCGAGGAGTAAATTCTTTTTCTCTTGAGACAAGTATACCTGCGATTCATTACTCATGATCAATAAAAAGGCTTTTTTATCAATCTGTTTGATATGGTTTAGATTAACCAAATAGCTTCGATGTGTTCTAAAGAAAGGTCCTTCAGATTCTAAGTAGTCAAAATCCACTAATTTTTTTGTAAGGGTTAATATCCCATGTGACACTGTAACAATTTTAGTGTAACTGCCATCGGCTTGAATAAAAATAATGTCATCATGGTTAACAACATAAATGGTTTCAGTGGTTTGTAATACCACTTTTCGTTCTTGATGTTGCGATAAATTGTCTCTCAATACTCTATAATTGACTGAGTCGGAAGGTTTAAAATTGGCCTTTTTAATCGCCCGCTTCATATGCTCAAGTCTTACAGGCTTTAAAATATAATCTACTGCCGAACTTTCAAAAGCTCTCAAAGAATATTCACTATATGCTGTAACAAAAATAATTTTAAACCAAATTTGTTGCTCTTCAAAAAAATT
>JAIXYL010000027.1 GCA_027490265.1 Sediminibacterium sp. | reverse complement strand
TTGATACTGGTAATGGACCTGGTGCTTATATTCCTTTAACAAGTGCTGTTGCAAGTTTGCCTTTTGCAATCAGAGAAGGTGACAATATCATTGAAATCCTCGTAACTGCTGAAGATGGCGTTACTCAATTAAACTATAGAATCCTTTATCGTCGTGAGTCTACATTTGTGAGCGGCGGTGGTGGCGGTGGCCTTGAAAGCAAAAGCTTGGGCGATGCCATTGCACAGCGTGTATTGAGCAATGCCATCAGCGATATGAACGGTGCTGTTGATTACAACAAACTGCCTGTTATTGAAACAGCGCAGGGTACCATTCGCTCTAACAGCACCAACAGCATCTTTAGCTTGCAATTGTCTAGCATCATGCCTGACTTAGCTGCAAGAGGCTATAAAGCTTATAACAGCTCTCCTGTTGACATCGTTAGCTTCACCAATGCTAAAGAAGTATTTGCTGTTGACTATGTAAACACCAATAAAGAAACCAAGGCCGTTGCTTTCTCTACCAAAACATTGGGGCAACTTTACGACCACACCAAACCAATCTGTGACCGCTTAAAAGGCGCTACCCTATTGGATGTAGAGTCTGTAAAAATTGACGGTTACGACTTTATCAACTACACCATCATCAACGACAAAGGCAACCGTGAATACGCTACTGCCTTTACCATTGGTGCTAAAGCTGGCAGAAACACGTTCAACTTACAAAGTGCTTTCTTAACCACTAGCTATGTGAACGAAGACCAGATGTACAACTTCCAAATCTGGGCTGCTTCTCCTAGCATCGTGAACGATATGGTGAAAGATGTATTGGCCAAACTAAAAGATGTGGCGCCAATTAATCAAACCATTGTAACTGCTAGCCCTACCACTTATATTGAGTCTGGTAAGCGTGATGGTGCTAACTTAAACTTAGTCATCAAAAATGCTACTGCTGGTACTACTGGCTTCTTCAAGTTCGAAGACAGATCTACTGAATCTTCTACTGGCATCGTTACTCGTAATGTTCCTTTCACTGTAAAAGCCAATGGCGTTTCTACTATCGTAGTGCCTGTAGGTGACAAATATGAAAGCACCGTTACCATGACCATGAATGGTGAAGTAAAAGACCAAGTGTATATGTCTGATGGTACTTGGGCAATTGATTACAACAGAAACACCACTAGTGTGAGTGCATTTAATGTCTCTAACGATCCTAAACGCACCATCTCTGCAAACGAATACCCAGTATTAAGAAACGTTGAAGTAAAAGCCAACAGTGCTGACTTTGTATCACTCTTCAAATTATTGAAAGCAGGTGGTATTGAAGCTGACCTTACTAATTATGCTGGTCTTAAGTTTACTGCCGCTGGCGGGTACAACCTAAGAGTAACCATGGTTAAAAATGGCGTAACAGAATGGAAAAATCAGTACACCACTGATATCAGACTAGGTTCTGGTCAGCAAGACTACTTTATTCCGTTCAGCCAATTTAAATCTGCTGGTTCTACTAAAGCACTTGATCCTAAAGATGTAACCACACTTGTATTTACCATTGAAGTGGGTACAGGTCGCAATAGCCCAATTGCTTCCACTTTCAGCAATATCAGCTTCACCAAAGAAAAACCAGTGATTACCAATGAACAAGAAGAGAAAACCATCCAGGTATTCCCTAACCCTGTTACAGACAACGTATTCACTGCTAGCTTTGTAAGCCCAGTTGCTGGTGAGTTAACCATGAAAATCAATGACGCAAGCGGACGTGCAGTATTCACCAAACAAGTAAATGTGGTGAAAGGACCAAATGCCATCCCAGTTCGTTTGAACAATGGCTTAATTGGTACACACTTCTTAACCCTAGAAGGACAAAGCGTTAAGTACGCGCCTACTACAGTAGTCATTGTTAAATAAGAACAAGTATCAACAAAGAACAAGCTCAAATACAAAAAGCCCCGAAGCAACACATCGGGGCTTTTTTATGCTAATAATAGTAGCCGTGAACAACCATCATAGTATGCCAAGAACCATCAAAGTGAACATTAGAATTATTCTAAAACTTTAACTTGTCTGGTCATTTTTCCTTTGGCGTTAATACCTTCCAAAACGATCATTAATTTGGTTGACACATCGTTGTTGTAAAATTCTACTTTATATCTAGGAGATCGTTTATTGGTAATAATATAAGGATTCCAATACAATGTATTTCGTGTATCTGGTTCAAATGCTGAAGAAGCTTTATCATAAACAGGATTATAAAACTCTTTAAATCTAGAATAGCCCGCCAAAATTGCACTCTCCATGCCTTTTACATTTTGTCCGCCTTTAGAAGTTCCGCCGCCCTTCTTTGTATAAACTACAATTGCACCACTGGCCCCACCGCCACCAGATCCAAAAAATGGAGGCCTAAATACCTTGATATATGCCACATCTGCTACAGGTATTGAAGAAACCATATTAACATCGGAACGCATTTCATTCAGATAAATATCTGGAACGCCTCCTCTCCAACTTAAAGTAGCATTGGGGCCATTTCCCGTTATTTGTAAACCTGCTACTTTCCCCTGTAAATAAGTTAAAATGTCTAATGCTAAACTAGTACCATCGGTTAAATCAAAACTGTAACCATCACCTCTGGAAAACAAACCCGACGCATATGTTTCATCCAAAACCTCCATTTTGGTTTTGGTTTTAGACTTAACCACTACTTCAGTCAAAGTAGCGGAAGCCATGAGTCTTCTCAGTTTTTCTTGTTCTGATAAAAAATAATTCATGCGAACGATGGCCATTGAGTCTACACCACCCCAAACTGGTGGAATACTGCCAAAATTTGTTTTGGCACCGTTTTCTTTTCTCAATAAACCATTTTCAATTTTAACCTGTGTGGCGCTGTTCAATTTGGCATTATTGTTAAAGCCATAATACACTTTAACTGTATCATAGAAAAACAATCCTGGTTGTTCAAAGCTGCCATTGGCATCAATCGCTGCAAATAGCAAACTCTTACTACTGTCTTTTGCGGCCAGTATAAGATTGAGTTGCTGGTCTTTCACCATACCTGGTTTAATGCCGAATACGGATCCTTTTAAAGTCATATACTCGTTTTCAGGCATAAACTTTAATTGAGGCCCAATACCCGCTTTTAATTGTTCCCAGTTGATTTTTCGCCAACCATTGGTCATCATCACTAAGTCTAACTTACTGGTAATGCTATCTGCGTCACTCTGAAAATAATAAGCTGGATTATGCACATAACCTTTGATTTCACTTGCCAACAAAAAATTAGAATAGATTGAATGAGGGTCGGATGCATTGGCACCAGCATCATATACTGAAACAGACATATTGGTAGACGTTGTATCTGTTACAATAATTTCAAAACTGTTTAATCCCCGTTTATTCAAATTAGTATAAATAGGATTCAGTTTTGCCCCAAAATCATGAGTATGGTTATTTATAAACACAATGCGCTCAGCAACTGGTATCCAGTCTGAAGTGAACAATGTGAATTGTACAATACCCGTAGGAAGCTCTTCTATCGGAATTTCTGCTCGCTGGAAATTGCGCTCAATCATTTTTAAGCCTACTTTAAACATCAGGCTTTGATTCATATGCACCAACAAATTCATTTGCTTAAAAGGTTCACCAGCATTTTGAGAACGCTCAAATTGCAAAAAAGCTTTTTCATTATTGGTCCTAACCGTTAATACGGCTCCTTCTTTCTTTATATTATTGATGGGGGTTGTACCGGTTCTACCATATTCGTCGGTCCAGTTTAATTGGTATTGTTGTCCTGGCATTGGTCTCAATACAAAAATGCCCATCCCATCGTGTTGTACTTTTAAGCTGTCTAATACTTTTTTTTGAGCGTCAACTAAAACGCCTTTTATTTTTACAGGAAGGCCCGATTGATTCGTTGCCTTAAAAGCTACACGAGAATTAACACCTTCAACCAAAGTACCACTTTCTGGAAATAAGTCTAATCTAGTTGGTTGAGGCATTTTGCCAGTGGTGATGGTTCCTCCATTAATAGGAATATTTTTTTGAAAGATGTAAGCAATGTCGTCATTTAACATCCATCTGGTAAATGCTTTTACGTGCAAAAAAGCACCTTTGTATGTGGCGGGAATTTCAAAGCTCCCTTTGGCTGTTGCCTGATACAGAGGAGAAACGGTTTGCTTTACTAATACACCTGAGGTATCGTACCATTCAACATATAAATTTTTGCTCAACAGACTAGGCTCATATGCAGCAAGCAAATAGGCTTTATAAAATAAGGTATCGCCAGTATTGTAGTAAGGCCGATCAAAATGAATATGCATTCTCTCCTTCGGGAACCCTTCTGCATACAATCCCATCATTGAATCTATTTGCTGGCCTTGTGTAGGCTTCAAAAAAGCAAATAATAATAGCAATAACAATCCATGTTTAATACGATTCATCGACAATTCATTTAGACTGTAAGATACTTTGTCCTACTCAAGTAACAAAGGCTACAAATTGGCAGCATTGTATAAGTTGCCTATTTTTAACAAATGAAAATTCGTCTAATCTCAGTAGGTAAGCCACATGATGCTTATGTGAAAGCCGGGATTACCGATTTTACACAACGAATCAGCAAATATTTTAAGGTAGACTGGGTGATCATACCCTCCGCAAAGAATGCTGCCAGTTTATCAGCGCAAGGGTTAAAAAAAGCAGAAGCACCACTGATTTTATCCCAATTAGATAAAGACGATTACTTGATTTTATTAGACGAACGTGGTAAACAATATACCTCAACGGAATTAGCCAGCTTTTTGCAACAAAAAGCCAATGAAAGCCACAAACAATTGGTATTTCTGATTGGAGGGGCCTTTGGTGTAGACGAAAGCGTGACCAAACGTGCGCAGCTTAGTTGGAGTTTATCGCCATTGGTTTTTCCGCATATGTTGGTTCGCTTAATATTATCAGAACAATTGTACCGAGCTTGTACCATTATCAAAAACGAAAAGTACCACCATATTTAAAGCCAATTCCGAATTATGATGACCTTAACCATCAGTATTATTGTCTTAACCTGTTTGATTTCCTTTACCGCTTTTTCAAATCAAAAAGTGCTTGACGATTTAATTTTTTATCCGCCCGCCATCTCCAATAGACAACAGTGGTATCGGTTTATCACTTGTGGTTTTATACATGCTGATATCATGCATTTGGCTTTTAATATGTACTCGTTTTATCTATTTGGAGAATTGGTTGAAGGCACTTTTATGCAATTGTTTGAGGGCAATGGCAAATGGCTGTTTATTTTACTTTATTTGATGGCATTGGTGGTGTGCTTACTCCCCACCTATTTACAAAATCAACAAAACTACCATTATAGAAGTTTGGGGGCTTCAGGTGCCGTATCAGCAGTCATTTTTGCTGGCATTTTTCTTTATCCTACTATGGGCATGGGCATTTTCCCTATTCCATTTCATATACCCGGTTTTATTTTTGGACCCTTGTACTTATTGTTATCGGCATATTTAGCCAAGAGAGGCAGTGGAAACATCAATCATTCAGCCCATATTTGGGGCGCAATATTTGGTATTGTATTCGTGATTCTTGCCACTACCATCATGACACCTTTTAATGCTATTGAACAATTTATCAATACCATTAGCGCGTATATCAGTAGCTTTTAATTGGCTTTAAATTCAATTTTTAGGAGCTGTTTTGTTTGGGTTGTCCATTTGTATCGGTCATCAATCCGATGTCCGATTACTGCAATAATTTTTTGGTGCTGTTCTAATACCCATACTTTTTCCTTTTGCGTTTTGCTCAGTTTAGCATCAGTTAAAAATTTGGCGATTTTTTTCTTTTTGGGCATCCCTAAAGGATAAAAATAATCCCCTATTTGCCATCGCCTCAATATTAAAGGAAATTGAATAAATGCTGCGTTCACCCATTCAATACGAATGGCATTGTGTTGATTTTGATCTGCATTTGAAGCAGGGGCATTGCCCGTTGCTGATTCAAGTGACAGCCGAATTTGTCCATCAGCAAATGGGTATACCCCAACATCTTCTAACAAAATCAAATCAGTTGACATATCCATTAAAGGGGCAATAATGAGCCAATGTCTGTTTTTAATGATTCGATGGGTAGAAGACTGAACGAAACTGCTATTGGCAGCAGTACTGAGTTTTACGACTTCTGCAATTTGTGCAGCAGTAAAGCCAAAGGGGGCAATCATTTCCCAAGTAATGCTGTTAAATGGTGTTGATTTAACCCATTTCAAAATAGGAACATGCCACTCGTTCCCTTTTGGCACCATTAATTGATTCAATTTTACTTGAATAGCTTGTTGATAAACGGCTGCTACTTCAGAAAACCGAATCGTGTTTTGAAAAAGATTTTCTTCAACAGCTGGAAACACTTCTTTTATAGCAGGTAACAGTGTATTTCTAAACAAATTTCTGGTATAGTGATTGGTAGCATTAGAAGAGTCTTCAACATATGTTAGGCCTTTAATCTTAGCAAAACCCTCAATGTCTTTTTTAAAGAAAGGCAACAATGGTCTCAAAATTTTCTTTGCATGATGTACAGCTGGAATGCCTTTTAGTCCATCAATACCTGTTCCTCTGAAAAAATGCATCATACTGGTTTCAATGGCATCGTTAGCGTGATGTGCCGTAAAAATCCATGCATCATTTAACGCTGTATTGGCTTGTCGAATATGGTCAAACCAATCGTATCGAATTTGTCTTGCTGCCACCTGAATAGACAATTGATGTTCACTACAATAAGCGTTTGTATCAATTTGCTTGACTAATAATGGTATTTGAAATTGCTTGCAAAAAGCCTGAACAAACTGTTCATCACGTGTACTTTCGGCCCCTCTTAATTGGTAATTCACATGTGCTGCTGTAAACGTAATGCCAGATTGATGTAAACAATAAGCCAATACAATACTGTCTACTCCTCCACTTAATGCTAGAATAAAAGGTTTTGTCGGATGGCTTACAAAGCCAAAATGATCTTGCCAATGTTTTTGGAAAGCCGATAATAAATCCATGTTACTTTTTTACAAAAGAGCCTGTTAATGCCGCAAAACCACTGATCAATCCCCCAATAATACCTGTTACCAAAATCAGCATCAGGTATGATCCCCCAAGGGGTAAAATCAAAGCAACTTTAGTAGAAAGCAGGTGCTCGTTTGCTGCATCTTTTATAAATGCCAAAACAACCCATAACAAGAACAACCCTAAAAATCCGCTTAAGAAAGACTTGCCAGGCGCTTGATGTATTAAAGCTGAAACAATAAAAGAACTGGCCACAAATATCCACCATGGCAATGTTGTAAACAAACCAGCTACAAAAGCCAATAATGCAGTCAATAAAATAGATACAATAAATTTCATAGTTGTCAATTTAAGCTTTGGTAAAAGTCATCAACCATTTGATGCGTTTATGGGTAGCCACATCTTTTAAGTGCAAAAATAAAATTGGATAATATTTGCCCGTTGCCCAATGCTGAATAAATGTGTCGTAATATTTACTGCCTGGATTTCCGTTTTGTCCTCCAGGATAAACGCCAAATGCTTCAATGTCATCAGTCATATGCACAATCATTCGCCAGCTTGGGCCATGTGTTTCTGTGGTTGCATTGATAATATGTTTTCCTCCTCCAATAGGCAAATGCAAGGCGCTTAATGAATTGATTTTTAGTAAGTGAGACACACGTGTATCTTTAAAAGCAGCCCAATTGAGTTTTCCTTCTTTGTCTGCTTTAACTAATACGGCTGTTGCTTTTTTAATGGCTTCCATTACTGCATCTGCAATGGTTTCTTTTTTATTGGATGTTTTAATATTGTCAGCAAATGCATACAAACTGTCTCGCTGAATACTTTCTAATAAAGTAATTTCATCAGGCCATCCAATATTGGTGCCAGCACCTGCAAATTCATCTGACCAAATGGTTGTTTCTAAACTATCCCAAATAGTGTTAAACACACTAGCGCCCTTTTCATTCACATCACTGATTAAATTCCAATTACGCATGATGTCAACGTACTTTTTTTCATCGGCCGTTAAAGCAGCTTGGTCAATATATTTTAACAGAACTGGCCTTGCCATTTCTGCAAATACATTGTAATTATCCATTTGCAAGCGTTGAATATCTTCTGCCGTTGCATTGTTTAATGCCGCTAATTTTCGGTTAATAATCACCCCACGATAAACTGGGAAATTACTGGCTGCCCCTAAGTAATAAGGATAACTGTCATCTGCAGATTTTTGATTGGCACTACTTACAAATCCACGTGCTGGATTTTTCATCATAGGATTTTCTTCTGTTGGAATAAACCCTTGCCAAGCATAGGCACTGTCTTGTCCGGGCAAAACAAAATCACCTTGTCTGAACCATCTTGCCACAAAATTGGCTTGTTGCTTGATAGCAATATCACCTGTTTTTGATGCGAATGCAAAGTTTTGACCTGTGCTGTTCCAATGAGAAATGGCTTCTAAATAGTCGTCATAATTTTTTGCATGATTGAGTTTATAGAATGCCAATAAACCGCTTCCACCATCATGCGCAGTCCATCTTAAAGCTAGATTTTTACCACCAGATGCACTGTTAGTATAATGATGGTCATACATTGTTGGACCAAATACAGTCATAGCAATATTTTCCTGAATGGTTGCACTATCTCTCACCTTAATAGTTTCAATTCTTTTTTGGGCTTTTACCCATTGTCCATTAAACCAGTATTCGTTTAAAGTAGTGTCTTTAAACTTCATATCATAGTAATCCAATACATCTCTTCCCGCATTGGTTACACCCCAAGCAATGCTGTCATTAAACCCAATGATGACTGCAGGGGAACCTGGAAAACTAGCACCATAGGTTCTATGTGTAGGTGTAGATATTTGTACCTCATACCAAAGTGAAGGCAAATTCAACCCTAAATGTGGATCATTGGCAAGAATGGGGCGCCCTGATTTTGTTTTAGATCCCCCAACTACCCAGTTATTACTCCCATTGCTTTTATTAGGCACAAATGGCGCCAAAGCATTTGAACTTCCTGTAGTATCCCCCAAGTAAGCTGTTGTAACATCCGCTGGCATAACTGGCTTAATGGATGGTGCTGCATAAACAGTCCCACGAGGAATAATTGGATCCAAAGAATCTTGTACATCTGTAAACAACAAATCAAAGTCTTTATAACTAAAATAATTCCTTGCATTGGTCATCTGTAAATCGGTCACTGCACCTCTTCCTGTTAAATCATAAGACATAAACATTTGAAACAAATACGTTTTCAAAGAAGTCCAAGCTTCAGGTTTATAGTCTAATAATTTATATTCAAACGGAATCTCTTCTGGTTTTAATGATGAAATATAGGCATTGACCCCTTTTGCGTAAGCATCAATAGCAGACTGCATTTCAGGATTATTTTTTTCAACATACGCCTTGGTTCTTTCAGCACCATACACCATTCCTAATCTTCTAAAAAACTGATCCGTTCCAATCCGCTCCTTCCCTACAATTTCACTCAAGCGACCAGCGGCCACATGGGTTTGAAATTCCATCTGCCATAATCTAAACTTTGCATGCAAATAGCCTTGAACATAATAGGCATCATTGTCTTCATCAGCATAAATATGTGGCACCAAGCGGTCATCAATATACACTTCTACTTTGCCAGTTAACCCATTGAGTGGCATACTACTATTGTAGCTGATATCACTTGGTTCAGCATTTTGCCAAAACCCATGCTGAGGAGATAGAAAATACCCGAGCCTGGGCGTTTTTGATCCCCCTACTGGTAACTGTGTATTGAATAGTTGAACTGCGCCCCAAGTGAATAGAGCTGATACAAGCAATGGTACAATCCGCATAGTAAACATTTAAAGACTGAAAATAAGCAAATTAGTTCAGACGTAAATCCGCTAACGGGCTTCCATGATTAGGAATTTTTTTCCTTTAATTTTTTCGTCACGAACCAGTTTCAACAATCCAGCTAGTTTGTTTTTTTTGACAGCCACAAAGCAATTATGGTCTTTCACAATGATTAAACCTAAATCCTCCTTGGTTAGCTTACCTTTTTGCATAAATAGGCCAACAATATCCACTTTATTCAATTTGTCTTTTTTACCCCCGTTTAAATAGACGGTACCCCAAGCTGAAACAGCAGGAGGTGGCGCATGTAATGTCAACGAAAAAGTAGGCGGTGTTTCGGGTAAATAATTGGGTAAAGTTTCGTCTTCATGTAAAATGATGTACACATTTCCCTTTTCATTCATTCTGGATGTTCGGCCATTTCGATGGGTAAATTCGGCATTCGTTGAAGGCAAATGATAATGAACAATATGATCAATGTCTGGGATATCCAATCCTCTTGCAGCTAAATCAGTTGCAATTAAATATTGAGCAGTACCATTTCTAAATTTTATTAGTGCTTGCTCTCTTTGCATTTGTTCCATCCCACCATGGAAAATCGTGTTGGCAATACCTAACTCAGCCAACAAACTGCCCGTTCTTTCTACAGCTTCTCGATGATTACAAAATATAAGTACAGGTTTGTTGCCAATCGTACAAATCAAATCATATAAGGTATTGACTTTATCTTTTTCTGGTGACCATACCGTATGCATTTCAACCGTTGGTGCTTCATCTCGGCCTTTTAAAAAATTAAGCACTACCAATTGTTTTGGCTCGGCAAATGCTGGAATAGCAATAGATGCTGTAGCAGAAACAAATACTTTTTGTACCTCGGGTTTCAAGGCTTTGGTAATATAGGCCATGTCTTCTTCAAAACCCAGTGCCAACGATTTGTCAAACTCATCAAAAATAAATAAGCGAATCCCTTTGGGATCAAATGTTCGTCGTTTTAAGTGATCGGCAATTCTGCCGGGGGTACCTACCAAAAGTGCTGGCGGTTCTACCAGACTATTGATTTCTGTGGGCATATCATGTCCACCATAAGCGCAAATAATTTTATAGCCAGTTTGCATGGCTTTCCACACTTGTTCAATTTGTATTGCTAATTCTCTTGAAGGTGTTAATACCAGTGCTTGCACCAGTTTACCTTTCGGATTTAGGTGCTCTAATAAGGGTATTAAAAAGGCCAGGGTTTTTCCAGAACCAGTTGGAGAAAGCAACAATACATGCTTATGCTGTAGGATATTGCTTACTGCAGCTTCTTGCATATCATTTAATGCAGCAATACCTAAATATTTCAGTGCTTGTTTAGAATCGTTCAGTTTGGTCATAATTAGAATTTCAGCACTGTGTAGCCCTTGGCATTAAATGTGGTTATGGTTGTAATAGCTGACAACACGGTTTCAAATTCTGGTGCAATAGTGGCAGGGTCAACTTTTCTTTTAAACAGCGTCTGACCGCACACATACAAAGGAATGCCAGCGTCCTTAATCGCTTTAAACAAAGGTTGATTAGGATTATCAACACCAAATTTTTGTTTGTAAGTATCGTTGTTTAAAATAAAAGGAACTGCCGGACCATGCACCACTGCCATTATTTTTAGTTTTTTAGGATTCACACCAGCGGCTACATGCAAATTGGCGATCCTAGCAATGTTTTCAAAAAATTCGCTGACTTCTTTTGGATTGGCAGACGCACTCACAATATCAATCAATACTTTGTAATCCGCTTTTTTGTCAACAACGTCAATGGCAAAAGGCACTTCTGTAACATCCCCATATTGTGAAATAAATGGTCTCACCACTTTTTGAGCTTTCACTGAAATGATTGAGCACAAAAAAAATCCGATAATCAAAATATGCCGCATATAATGGTTTTGTTCTAAGGTACGTTATTTGCCAAACTTCTTCTTTAAAGCCTGTAATGCATCCGTTACATTTAACTGGCTCAAGTCGGGTTCTTTTTGTACAGGTTGATTGGAACGCTTGTGTTGATTAAAGTCTTTTCGTCCTCCGATACCCGCTGCAGGAGCGGCTTCTGTTTGTTTGATAGAGAGTGCAATTCGTTTGCGATTTAAATCAACCTCCAATACTTTAACCTGCACTTTTTGACCCAATTTTAATGCTTCACTCGGATCGGAAATGTATCGATTGGCAATTTCGCTGACATGCACCAGCCCATCTTGTTTAACACCAATGTCTACAAATGCACCAAAGCGGGTTAAGTTAGTCACCACACCAGGTAACACCAAGCCAACCGTTACTTCTTCCATTGAATAAATATTGGCAAATTCAAACTGCTCCAATTCGGACCTTGGATCTAATCCTGGTTTTTGTAATTCTTTGATGACATCGTTCAAGGCTAAAACACCAATTTGTTCTGTGGTATATTTTTGGGTATTGATTTGTTTCAGCATGGCATCATTGCCGATTAAAGCCGCCACATTAGTGTTTAAATCTGCGGCCATTTTTTCAACAATCGGATAAGCTTCAGGATGCACCGCACTAGCGTCTAAAGGATGTTTTGCATTGGGAATTCTTAAAAATCCAGCACATTGCTCAAAAGCTTTAGCTCCAAGCCTTGGCACTTTTAATAATTCTTCTCTACTAGAAAATGAACCGAGTTGTTTGCGTTGCTTAATAATGTTCTCTGCAACTGATTCATTGATACCACTGACATAACTTAATAATTGCTTGCTCGCTGTATTTAAATTAACCCCAACCGTATTCACACAACTCACTACTGTTTGGTCTAGTTTTTCTTTTAATCTAAACTGATTAACATCGTGTTGATATTGTCCTACCCCAATACTCTTTGGATCAATCTTTACCAGTTCAGCCAAAGGGTCCATTAGTCTGCGTCCTATACTCACTGAACCTCTAACGGTGATATCATAGTCAGGAAATTCTTCTCTGGCAATGTCTGAAGCGGAGTAAACCGAAGCCCCATCTTCATTGACCAAGAAAACAGGCAACCCGATATTCATTTTTTTAATAAACTGCTCCGTCTCTCTTCCAGCTGTACCATCGCCAATGGCAAATACTTGAATATTAAATTGCTTAACAAGTTGTTTTATTTTGTATTCACTGTCATATATTTTATTCGCTTCGTGTACATAAATCAAATCTGTAGTCAACAATTCGCCAGATTCGTCTAAACAAACCACTTTACAACCTGTTCTGTACCCAGGGTCAATGGCTAATACACGTTTACTACCCAAAGGCGCACTTAACAGCAATTGTCTTAAATTTTCAGCAAATACATTGATGGCTTCTTCATCTGCTTTTTGCTTTAATGCCGTTCTGTATTCTGTTTCTAAGCTAGGTTGTAAAAGTCTTCTATAAGCGTCTTTGATGGCTTTCTTAATATGTTCAACAGAAGGGCTCATTCCTTTAATGTAGAATGCCTCAATGACTTCAATCGCCTCCTCTTCAATTGGCGCGATGGTCATTCGCAAGAACCCTTCTAAAAACCCTCTTAGAATGGCTAAAATTCGATGTGAAGGTATTTTATGGATGGGTTCTGAAAAATCAAAATAGTCTTTGTATTTAATTGCGTCGGTTTCTTTATCAGCTAGCACTTTACTTTGTAAAGTAGCAGTGTCTTCAAACAGTTTCCGCAATTTGGCCCTGACTTCAGCTTGTTCATTTACATTTTCTGCGATGATGTCTCTGGCACCTTGTAATGCTTCTTCAACGGTCGTAATTTTTTCATTAAAAAAATTGGCTGCTGCAGATGCTGGTTCAATTGAACTTTGTTCCATTAATATGATAGCCAAGGGCTCCAATCCATTCTCTCTGGCAACAACCGCTTTGGTTTTCCTTTTCACTTTGTATGGCAGATAAATATCTTCTAATTCTACAATTGTAGTGGCAGCATCAATCTTGGCTTGCAAGCCCTCAGTCATTTTACCTTGTTCTGTAATGGTCTTTTCAATAAATGTTTTGCGTTCGGTAAAAGCCAAAATGATTTTTTGTTCATCTTGAATTTGTTGTATTTGAACCTCATCTAAATTGCCTGTACTGTCTTTTCTATATCGGGCAATAAATGGAATGGTTGCACTTTCTGCTAATAATGATAAAACGGTTTCAACCTGAATAACACGTAAGCCGAGTTTAGCGGCAATAATTGGAGCAAACGACATAAATAGTTTTCAATTTTTAGGGAGGCGAAAGTAGATTATTCCGCTATACGCACCACACGATGAGGATATCTTTCCAAATACTTACGAAGCATTGATTTAATGACTTCATTTTCTGCATAAGGCGTAACTGCCTCTTTAACAGCTGCAAAATAAGCTGGCTGGTTGGGTTCTTCCATGGTTAAATGATCAATTGCCCCCATCCCAACAAACTGGCCTTTTTCTATCACAATAGCGGTTTGACGTTCTTGAATGATATAAGACCCTTTTTCTTCTGCAACAAATTGTAGCGCTTTATTAACTTGTTCATTGTGCAAATGAATATCTGGCCATTCATTTGGAACGGTTTTATCTAAAAAACAAAGCGCAGGGTGTAATTCAAATGATCGTACCAATTTCCACAATTCTCGATGGGCATCTGCCAATAAGGAAAAAGCCATTACCGGTTGTGCATTTTTGTGTTTCTTATCGATGGCTAATCGAATATACCCTCTGTTATCAATGAATTGATAAATAGCCCAAAGCTGTTCAAACTTCTTTTGACTTTTATTGAATGCAGGCCAGAGTCTTTTTATTTCAATGCTTTCAAATAAACTGGCTATAAACTCAGTTGGGCAGATTGTATGTGAAATGGAATAAATCTCTCTTAAAAAATCCTGTCTTTTTTTACTGATATCAAGTCCTGTAAAATGACTGACCACCCGCTTCTTTATATTTTTGGCCTTTCCAACATAAATCACTTTCCCCTGCTTATTGTGAAAATAATATACCCCTGGTTCAGCTGGCAAAGATTGAATAAAATGACTGGGCAAATTGGGAGGCATCAATTGTTCACGATTGTCTTTTTGTAACATTTCTTTTACCAATCGCTCCCCATTATTTTGCAAAACCAAGTCTAACACTTTGGCAGTTGCTTTTGCATCCCCCCCAGCCCGATGCCTGTTTTCAATTTCAATATTGAGTTGACGACACAAATGCCCCAATCCATATTTCGGAAAACCAGGAAAAACTTTCCTGCTGAGTCGAATGGTGCAAAGTTTGGGAGTCTGTAAATCAAATCCAGCTTCCTTTAAATGATGCTTTACAAAACTGAAATCAAAATTGACATTATGCGCTACAAATATTCTGTTTTTCAATAAGTTATAAATCTGAGGCGCCACTTCATGAAAAGAAGGCGCTGCCGCAACCATCGCATTGGTAATGCCGGTCATCCCAATAACAAAAGGCGGTATGGGTTGATGTGGATTGACCAAGGTTTCATAACTGCCTTCAATTTCAGTACCATTGTGCAATACAATGGCAATCTCTGTAATGCCGTGTTGGCTTGGGAAACCACCTGTTGTTTCAATATCTACTACCGCAAATCGCATGGCTGCAAGATAAGATTTGTAATATTCTGACAGAAATTACAACTAATGATAAAAAATGGGGTCTTTGTTGTAACAATTCATCATTTGACTCGTTTAATTGATTGTATGAAACGCTTTATTACCATGCCAACCAAACTACATTTAAGCACAATAGCTGCTGCCAGCCTTGTTTTGGGCCTTTTTGCGTGTCATTCTCCAGAAAGAACCGCTAAACTCATTGGTAAAAAAGCAACCCAAAAAGTGACGCAACTTTGTTTACAAAACCAAGTAACCACTGAAGCTTGCTTTTCAGAATTCGAACAATTAATGACCCCACCGTCTTTTTCTGAATCGGTTTCAGATAAAACAGAAATCATATCTACTTGGTAATCCTTGGTTTAACACCCAAAGATTGCATCTAAGCTCCTGCAGTTTCCTTAAATTTGCAGCCAATTGATTTTATGGAGCTGAGCAAGAATTATATTCCAACAGAGATTGAAGCAAAATGGTACGAACACTGGGTGAGCCAAGGCTATTTTTCCAGTAAACCAGACGAAAGAGAACCATATACAGTGGTCATTCCACCCCCCAACGTAACTGGGGTCTTGCATATGGGCCATTGTTTAAACAATACCATTCAAGATATTTTAGTTAGAAGGGCCAGAATGCAGGGTAAAAATGCCTGCTGGGTGCCTGGTACAGACCATGCGTCTATTGCAACAGAGGCAAAAGTAGTAGCCATGTTGCGTGAAAAAGGGATCGCCAAATCAACCTTAAGCAGAACAGCATTCCTAGACTATGCATGGGAATGGAAAAATAAATACGGAGGCATTATTTTACAGCAATTGCGTAAAATGGGATGCAGCTTAGATTGGGATAGAACCAGTTTTACAATGGACCCCGATTATTATGATTCAGTCATCCAAGTTTTTCTTGACCTCTATCAAAAGGGGCTGATATACAGGGGTAAGCGTATGATTAACTGGGATGTGAAAGCTAAAACCGCACTCAGTGATGAAGAAGTGATTTATAAAGAAGTACAGAGTCACTTATACCATGTGAAATACCATTTGGAAAATGGCGGAACCATTACCATTGCTACAGTTAGACCTGAAACGATTTTAGGAGATGCGGCCATATGCGTTAACCCAAACGATGACCGTTACAAAGCATTGCATGGCCAGTATGCATTTGTGCCACTCATTAATCGCAAGATTAAAATTATTCCGGACGAATATGTTGCGTTAGATTTTGGCACAGGTGCGTTAAAAGTAACGCCTGCTCATGATATGAATGATTATCAATTAGGACAGAAGTACCAATTAGAGATCATTGATACTATGAACGATGATGGCACCATGAGTGAAGCAGCCCAATTGTATATTGGCATGGATCGTTTTGAAGTTCGCAAACAAATTGTTGCCGATTTAGAAGCGGCTGGCCATATTGAAAAAATTGAAGCGTATACCAACCAAGTTGGCTTTAGTGAAAGAACAGATGTAGTGGTAGAACCAAGACTAAGTTTACAGTGGTGGGTTAGCATGAAAGACTTGGCTGCTCCTGCGTTGCGTGCAGTTATGGATGATGATATTCATTTTCATCCGGCAAAATTCAAAAATCTGTATCGCCATTGGATGGAGAATGTGAAAGATTGGTGCATCAGTAGGCAATTATGGTGGGGACATCGGATACCTGCCTGGTACACAAAAGATGGCTTATTTGCGGTGGCGAAAACGGCTGAAGAAGCATTGGTTGAATTACAACAAAAATCTGGTAATGCTTCCTTATCACTAACAGATATTGAACAAGACAACGATTGCTTAGACACATGGTTCAGTAGCTGGCTCTGGCCATTTGAGGTATTTAAAGGACTGAGCAATCCTAATAATGACGAAGTTAATTACTACTACCCCACTGCAACATTGGTGACCGCACCAGAAATCATATTTTTTTGGGTTGCCAGAATGATTATGGCTGGCTATGAATACAAGGGCGCAAAACCATTTAAGGACGTTTATTTTACGGGCATTGTACGCGACAAGCTTGGGCGTAAAATGAGTAAAAGTCTGGGCAACTCTCCTGACTTACTAGGCTTGATTGATCAGTATGGCGCTGATGCAGTAAGATTTGGCATTTTGATTGCTTCGCCCGCTGGCAATGATATTTTATTTGATGAATCTGCTTTAGAGCAAGGCAGAAACTTTAATAATAAGTTGTGGAATGCATTAAAGCTGGTAAAAATGTGGGAAGCCCGATTGGCCTCCAATGATGCTGCCCCAAACCCTGATTCAGCCGAAGCCGCATTTGCCATCAATTGGTTTAACAATCGATTGAATCAAGTTAGTGAAGAGGTAGACGATTTAATGACCCAATTTAAATTAAGCGAAGCTTTAAAAACAATTTACTCCTTAATTTGGGACGACTTCTGCAGTTGGTATTTAGAATGGGCTAAGCCCGGATTTGAACAACCTGTTAGCCCAGAAGTATATCACAAAACGGTTGAATTCTTTGAGCGATTAATGGCATTATTGCATCCAATTATGCCGTTTATTACGGAAGAAATTTACCACTTATTGAAAGCGCAAAAAGACGACTTAACCGTTCAATTGCAAAGCAAAGCTAACAGAGCAGATGAAACAATTTTGTCTGCAGGGAGCTTGTTAAAAGAAGTGATTACCAAGCTAAGAGACGCCAGAAACAAAAACCAATTAAAGCCAAAAGACCCTGTGGTATTGCATATTATGGCAGATAATACCAATGGATACAAAGCCATTGAAAGCATTTTGATGAAACAAGTCAATGCAAGTAAAGTGGTATACACCCAATCTGCTGTTGCCAATACAATTGTGGTTAATATTGAAAAAGACAAATTCTTCATTGAAGCAGAACAACAGTTGGATACTGCTGCAATTAAAGATCGACTCTTAAAAGACTTGGCATATGAACAAAATTTTCTCGCCTCAGTCATGAAAAAGCTCAGCAATGAAAAATTTGTACAAAATGCTAAGCCTGAAATCATTGCATTGGAAAGAAAAAAACAAGCAGATGCGGAGGCAAGAATCCACACAATTGAAGAAAGTTTGAAATCATTGTAATGGTAAGAATTGCCCTCTTAGAAGATATTCCCATTATACAGCAGATAGCGCATGCCACTTGGCCATCAGCTTATGGAGCCATTATTTCTAGCGAGCAGATTAGCTATATGTTAGACTTAATGTACAGCAATGAATCGCTGTTGCAACAAATGGTCAAAGGGCACCAATTTTACTTGTTTGACAATCAGTCTTTGAACAGCCAGCCAACCCAAACTTTAGGATTTGCATCTGTATCAAAAGAATCGGCCACCACATTCAAATTAAATAAGCTGTATGTCATCCCTACTGCGCACAAATCTGGTGCAGGTAAGGCTTTGCTGTCTGCTGTAAAAGCTTTTGCCATTCAACAGGGAGGAAAGGAACTGATATTGCAAGTCAACAAACAAAATCCAGCAATCGGTTTTTACAAACGACAAGGGTTTACGATTTTGTCTGAACAAATTTTTGAACTGGATCGAGGATTTGTAATGGATGACTATATCATGGGTATTTCGCTAGATTAAGTACCACAATAAGTTGCATAAAACCCATCTCCATTTGGGGGCGGCGTTTGGTATTCAGCAATGGCATCATTCATCTGATAAGGCGATTGCAAAATGGATAACAATGCATTAAAGCCTTCCATATTTCCCCCAAGGACCACTTGATCTAATACAGCTTCCACTAAATGATTTCTTGGAATAACCAATGGATTGTTGGGTTTCATTATTTGTTGTGCTTGACTCAGACTAATGCCATGTTGATCCAAGAGTAGGTTCCGCTGACTTAACCAATCTTGAAAAAAAGCAGATTGATTGATTTTGTCATCAACTAGTGCCTGCTGAATTGTTAAAAACGTATTCGTATAATCTGCCGACTCTGTTTTCATCCAATTGAGTAAAGACTTAATCAGATCGACTACTTCATTAGAACAACTTGCAGCATTAAATCCAATTTTAGCAGCCATCATCTCAGTATAGGCCTGTGTATACAAACCTGGAAATAAATCCAATACTTCCTTTGCTTTGGCTACAGCTTTATCTGTATCATCATCAATAATTGGCAATAATGCGTTGGCCAAACAACTCAAATTCCAATGCGCTATGCCAGGTTGATTTCCAAAAGCATAACGTCCATTGGTATCAATAGAACTGAACACTTTGGCCGGATCATATCCATTGATAAATGCACAGGGACCATAATCAAAGGTTTCACCTGCAATAGACATATTATCGGTATTCATGACGCCATGAATGAATCCAACGCGCATCCATTGAACAATCAAATTGACTTGTTGAACCAAAACGGCTTTTAACAATGCTACTGAAGGCATTTCATGATTGGCTGCATCAGGGTAATGTCTGTTCAGTGCATACCTTGTGTACGTCAATAAATCATCTTTTGTCAGGTAGTGCCGAACATACTCAAAGCTGCCTACGCGCATATGACTTTTCATGATTCTTGCTAAGACTGCACCTTCATGAATCTCTTCCCTGTATACTTTTTCACCTGTTGTAACCACAGCCAAACTTCTTGAAGTAGGAATACCTAATCCGTGCATGGCTTCACTGATTAAATATTCTCGCAACATGGCTCTTAGGGTAGCTCTACCATCACCTCTTCTTGAATAGGGTGTTGCCCCTGCGCCTTTAAGCTGTACATCAACCCTTGAATGATGAGCAGCAATATGTTCCCCCAATAAAATAGCCCTTCCATCTCCTAACATTGTAAAATATCCAAATTGATGTCCTGCATAAGCTTGAGCCATTGGTTGCGTATTGTCCGCAATTCTGTTGCCACTCAGTTGCGCTGCAATGAATTGAAGCCGCTCTTGATCCATCTGTGCTTTAGAAACTTGATAGGCCAAAGGCAGGCTTAAATCCTTGGCCAATGCCTCATTATAAAGCAATACCTGAGGTGTTTGAACAGGTGTAGGCAATGCGTATTTAAAAAAAGCCTCACCCAAAGAGGCATAAGATGTATCAAAATTAAACATCAAAATGGTGTGTGGTTTAAGCTGCGAAATTAGGCAATCAATAGACCAACTGATGGGTTTGTTTAATAACCCCCATTACAAAAACCGATTGCACATGGCCAATATTATCAGCTTGAGACAATTTGTTTACATGAAAATCATAGTAGGCATCCATATTTTCAGCTACCACTTTAAGCATAAAATCAAACTCCCCAGAAATATTGTAACATTCAATCACTTCATTTAATTCATGCATACGTTTAATGAATTTTCCGCCTGCTGTTTTATCATGCTGTTTAAGCGATACATAACAAATAACCATAAGCCCTTTTCGCACTTTAGTATGATCTAACAGCGTTGCATATTGTTTAATCACGCCAGATTCTTCTAACCGTTTAATGCGTTCGTGCACTGGAGTAGTACTGAGATGTACGGCATCAGCAATTTCTTTCACGGTTGCTCTGGCATTTTGCTGCAATACTTTTAAAATGGCCAAATCTTTGGCATCCAAGCTTTGTGGAATAGTGGATTCGGCTTTTTTAGCAAGTCTTGTCATAAAAAAATTCAATTTTATACTATGAAGTTAACAAAAAATAGCTTTTTATTCTAAATAAATAAATAATTATGTGTTTTTATTCTTTAAAACTAGCTTTGCACTTCAATAAAATACTATTATGTCTACATTAACATCTACCATTGACTTCACCCTACCTTACAAGGTAGCTGATATTAGTTTGGCCGATTGGGGTCGCAAAGAAATTCGCTTAGCAGAAGCTGAAATGCCAGGTTTAATGGCATTGCGCGCTGAATATGGCGCTTCTCAACCTTTAAAAGGTGCACGCGTGGCTGGTTGTTTGCATATGACCATCCAAACTGCGGTATTAATTGAAACCCTAGTAGCATTAGGTGCTGAAGTAAAATGGAGCTCTTGCAATATTTTTTCTACCCAAGATCAAGCCGCTGCTGCAATTGCTGCTGCTGGCATTGGTGTATTCGCTTGGAAAGGCCAAACCCAAGAAGAAGCGGATTGGTGTATTGAACAAACTTTATTTTTCGGTGGTGCTGATCGCCCATTAAATATGATTTTAGACGATGGTGGCGATTTAACCAATATGGTTTTTGATAAGTATCCTGAATTGATTGCACATATCAAAGGATTGTCTGAAGAAACAACTACTGGTGTACACCGTTTGTATGAGCGTATGGCAAAAGGCACTTTGCCAATTCCTGCAATCAATGTAAACGATTCTGTTACCAAATCTAAGTTTGACAATAAATATGGTTGTCAAGAGTCATTGGTAGACGCCATCCGTAGAGCAACCGATGTGATGATGGCAGGTAAAGTGGCTGTTGTAGGTGGATATGGAGATGTTGGTAAGGGTTCTGCCCTTTCACTTCGCGGTGCAGGCTGTAGAGTTATTGTTACTGAAATTGATCCGATTTGTGCTTTACAAGCTGCAATGGACGGATTTGAAGTAAAGCCAATGGCTGTAGCGGTAACTGAAGCAGATATCGTAGTAACTGCATCTGGATGTAGAGACTTGATTACTGAAAAGCATTTCCGTTTAATGAAAGACAAAGCCATCGTTTGTAATATTGGCCACTTTGATATTGAAATTGATATGGCTTGGTTAAATGCTAATTATGGCAACACAAAAGATACCATTAAGCCTCAAGTAGATTTGTACAATATTGATGGTAAAGACGTAATTGTATTAGCTGAGGGCAGATTGGTGAACCTTGGTTGTGCAACCGGACACCCTTCATTTGTAATGAGTAACTCATTCAGTAACCAAACTTTGGCTCAAATAGAATTATGGTTAAACCATAAGAATTATGAAAACAAAGTTTATGTACTGCCTAAACACTTAGACGAAAAAGTGGCGCGTTTACACCTTGCAAAAGTTGGGGCGCAATTAGACGAGTTAACTGATGAGCAAGCTGCTTACTTAGGCATTAGCAAAAATGGTCCTTTCAAATCTGATATGTACCGTTATTAATATTTGTTTACAACTAGTATTGAAGAGCCCGACTTGTCGGGCTCTTTTTATTATCACTTATGAAAAAAAGATTCGTTGAATTTTTTTAGTAACCCGAAGGGTAATATATTTAAACAAAATAGCTATACGCCCGTATTGGTTATGTGTAAAATAAACACTATGAAAGTTTTAGCAATAGTTTTGAGCTTCATTATAGTTGTTTGTTCCAGCGGATGCCATGAAAAGCAGCAAAATATTGATTGGGACCTAGAAGAAACATTTGTTGATACTGCATTAAGCTTGATTAGTCAACAAAATAATGCGAGTAAACGGCATGCTATTTACTTTATTGATTCAATACTACAAGGGAAAAAGCTTAATCTCAAACAAAATATTCAAGTTTACGCTTATAAATCTGGCGTCTATTGTTACCATTTACAGAAGCCTGATTCTGCCAAACTGTATGCTGATTCAATGTTGTTGCTTCTAAAAGACAAGGAGCCAGAAAAATATCCCAATGCATTCAGTTATACCTATTACACTTACGGAGACGCGATGTATGCCAATAATAGCTTTAATGAAGCTTATACTTATTACTATAAAGCAAGACAATTTCATGCTACTGTAAAAAATTATTGTGCCCTTAAAGAATACAGCTATCGAATTGGAATGATTTTGTACAAACAAAAGAAATTCAAGCAAGCGGCAGAAAGCTTTGAGCAAAGTTTATCAGAATCCAACCAATGTGATCAAGATAAACCTTATGCGAATTATTATAGAAAACAAGAGTTATTAAACAATATTGCCCTTTGCTTTTATCAGCAAGGTAACTCCGATAGTGCATTAATTTATTACAACAAAGCCCTTAACTATATTTCTGATCATCAAAAATCAGACAGCTCATCTTTATTTTTTGATGAAATGGCCAAAGGCGTATTGTATGGCAATATGGGGGACGTCTATAAAAAAAATGGTGCCCTCAATGAAGCTGAAGCGTATTTCAAAAAAAGTATTTCAATCAATCTAAACACAGGCAGAGAAAGCAATGACGCTCAATTTAGCTATATTAAACTAGCCACACTTTATGAGGAGGCCAAGAAAACTGATAAACTTGGCGCCGCGTTAAAAGACATTCGTTTATCACTCAATGAACACCCGAATACTACTGCAGAAATCAGCTGGTATAAGTTGTCTTGGAAATATTTTGAATTAACCAATGACCCTGAAAAAGCATATATCCATTTGTCGAAGTATCAAGCGCTGCAAGAAGACAATGAAAAAACAAACAAACGCATATACGAAATAGATGTAAACAAACAATTAGAATTACTGGAACAACAAAATCAATTGCACATCATTCAACATGAAAATGAAGTATCCAGGACCTATTTAATTGCAACAATTGCTATTTTATTTTTGATTCTTTTATTAAGCATTATTTTGGGTAGAAATTGGCTGCATTCAAGAAAGCATGTAGCTGCTTTAAAGGAATTAAACGAAACGGTTAATACGCAAAATGAGCAATTAGAAATTGCCATGGGAGCGCTTCAAAAAACCATTGCTGAAAAAGACAGCATCTTAAAATTAGTAGCACACGATTTAAGAACGCCAGTTGCCTCCATTCCTACAATGGTGGAAATCATTATGTCTGAGCAAGACGAAGCACAGAAATTAGACTATTTAGAAATGATTAAATCGGCTTGTAATAGCTCACTTGCTTTAATTGCAGAAATTATGGCAACGGCTGATATCAGCAATAAAAACATTGAAAAAGAACCGACATTGCTCAACGAATTCATCTTGGATTGTGCCGCGATTTTAGAAATAAAAGTGAAGGAGAAAAATCAACACTTAAAAGTTGAACTGGGCAAAACAGATACCAGTGTCATGTTGAATCCCGAAAAAATGAAAAGAGTGGTATTTAATTTGGTCACCAATGCGGTTAAATTCAGTCAAAAAAATACTACGATTCAGTTAGCCGCACATATCAACAATCATAAGGCAATCATAGAAGTCCGCGACCAAGGCATCGGTATTCCTGAAAAATTATTACCAGAAATTTTCAATATTTCTAAATCAGGCAAAAGAAAGGGCACTGAGGGAGAAAAATCTTACGGCCTTGGATTGAATATTTGCAAGCGCATTGTAGAAGCCCACGATGGTAAAATTGATGTAAGTAGTCAAGAAGGCAAGGGCAGCGTTTTTACTGTTGAACTGCCCTTGACCTGATGTTATTGGCTTAAAATAGCATATAACTCGTCTTTCAATAAAAGACGCTTTTTCCTTAGTTCGTTTAACACATCATCCGTTGTATGTTCAGCGCCAGATTCTATGCGATGAACCGCATGATTTGTTTCATCATACGATTCTGACAATTTTTTAAAGTGCGCATCAGCCACTTTTAATGTAGCAATTTTAGCGTCAAACTCAGGGAATTCATGGTGCAAATCGTGTTTTTCCATATTGGTTATTTTATACCTTAAAGGTATTATAGCCAATCCCTAATAAAAATGATAAATATCATTAAAAACGCAGCTTCATCTATTTGTTAGTCATTGTATCCTTAATTTAATAAAACCACCCCTATTCAAGTGAAAATTAAATATATTTAACTTTTGTAAACCACTACTTTCAATGCATCAATACCAACAGATTGGAGTACTTATTACCCATTACAATAGAAGTAAATCATTAGAAAGGCTATTGTCATCTTTAATACAGTTAAACCTAGCGTTTAATGAAATAGTGGTTTCAGACGATGGTAGTCAACCTGTGCATCTAAAAGAGCTTGAAAGACTCCAAGCAATCTATCACTTCAAATTAGTGACCACTCCTACCAATAAAGGATTGGGCAATAATATCAATAAAGGACAAGATGCTATTACATCAAAATACACGTTGTACATTCAAGAAGATTTTGTTCCTACCGAAGCTTTCTCTGAAAAACTGCAACACGCCAATGCATATCTTGAATCAGATTCCAGCTTAGACATGGTGCGCTTTTATGCATATACAAAATACCCCAATCTAGTGCCCTTACAACATGGGTTTTCCGAAATGCGGTTTAACCAAGCATATTTCTGGGAAGGGTATCAAAAATTCTACCTATACAGCGATCATCCACATATTCGTCGCAGTAATTTTTTTGAAAAATTTGGTAAATATCAAGAAGGGCTAAACCCTGAAAGAACCGAATATTACATGATGATGCAGGTATTAAAAGTAGGGGCTAAAGTGTATTTTTATGAAGACCATCAATCTTTATTTATTCAAGAAAATTCAGCTGAAGAACCCAGCACATTAAAGCGAAACTTTTGGCGTAACAACGATACCATATTCATCAATGTCTTACGGCATTTGTATCGCTATTTGAGATTTAACTTTGATTTATTGTATCTTAAAGTTAAATCATAGGCTTTTCAAGCCTTATAAAACTGCTTGATTATTGCATGGGGAAATGGTTCACTATTTTAAAATGGAGTGTGTTATGTTGTTTCATTGCATTGATGGCAGGTGCAGCTTCCGCTTTGTTTCTAATAACACTAGACTATTTTACGCATATCAGGGTGCAATCTAATTGGCTCTTAGCATGTTTACCAATTGGTGGCTGGTTAACCATTTGGTTGTACAAGCAATTTGACGACAACGCTATAAAAGGCCATCAGCTGATTACCGCATCCATTAAAGATCCAAGGTCGCCAATCATACCAATCTTGATGGCCCCATTAATTTACACGACTACCATTATTGCGCATGTATTTGGCGCTTCAACAGGCAGAGAAGGCACAGCCCTTCAAATATCAACTGCACTAGCTGATCAACTATGCCAACCGTTCAAATTATCTCCAACTCAACGTGCTACTGTATTAAGAATGGCTATTGCAGCTGGCTTTGGCGCTGTATTTGGAACGCCACTTGCTGGAGCTGTTTTTGCATTAGAGTTTATGTATACAAAACAGCAACCCGCTTTTCAAATAGTCCCCATTCTGTTGACCGCATTGATTGCAGACCAAATTACCCTTTTGCTTGGGGCTGTTCATTCAAACTATCGCATTTCCTTTTACCCGCTTATGCAGTTCAACAACTGGATGTATCTATTGATAGCATCGCTGGCATTTGGATTTGCCGCCTTCTTGTTTAAATATGGAATGGACAGCTTTAAAAAACGATGTATACAAATAATACCCAATCCTTATTGGCGAATCATTATTGGAGGAACCCTTATTGCGATCATTGTATTTGTCACCAATGGTTTCAAGTATATTGGGTTAGGTGTACCCTCTATTTTAGAAGCTTTTGAAACAACCGCTGCACCAATTGATTTTATATTCAAATTATGCTTGACAATCTTAACCTTGTCTGTAGGATTTAAAGGTGGAGAAGCCACGCCATTGTTTTTCATCGGGGCTACACTAGGAAGTGCTTTAAGCTTATATTGCCCCTTACCTACTGGCTTTTTAGCAGGCATGGGATTGGTAGCAGTATTTGGTGCTGCTGCTAAAACACCATTGGCTTCCGCACTAATGGCTTATGAACTATTTGGTAAAGAAGCATTGATTTATGCATTTGTTGTTTGCATTATAGCTAGTTTTATATCAGGTAAACGATCCATTTACCGTGAATTGTAATATGAACTGGCAACCTACTACACTAAACAATCAATGGGTGGCATTAATTCCATTGGAGGAAACGCATTTTGATATATTATACAAAGTGGCTTCTGATCCATTAATTTGGGAACAACATCCCAATAAAGACCGCTATCAATTAACCGTTTTCCAAAATTTTTTCAAAGGGGCATTAGCATCAAAAGGCGCATTTTTAATTAAAGATGCAAAGAACAACGAAGTCATCGGAAGCAGTCGGTTTTGCCATTATGATGCCACTAATGCTACAATTGAGATTGGTTATACGTTTTTTGCAAGAAGATGCTGGGGATTGCCTTACAATCGATTTACCAAACAACTTATGATTGATTATGCTTTAGGCTTAGTTGACAGGATTCATTTTTTTGTAGGAGCTGTCAATATTCGTTCACAAAAAGCAATGGAAAAACTAGGTGCCCAAAAAATCGCTGAGCTCATGATGCCATACTACGGAGAACCTAACAGACTCAATTATAAGTACCAAATCACCAAGGAAATCTGGCAAAGCAATGGAGACAACTAAAAGACAATCTCAAGCAAAATTATTGCGCAACTTTAGAAAAATACACCGCATCACTGGGGCTTTGTTGTTTGTTTTCTTTTTTGTTGTTTCTGTCACCGGCGGTTTGCTCGGTTGGAAAAAAAACAGTGGCGGCATGATTATGGCCAATTCATACAAAGGCCGTTCCACTGATTTAAAAGAGTGGCTTTCGATTGACAGCCTACACCAACGTGCTTGCCAATATTTGAAAGATTCTGTTTCAGCTCATTTATCTACTAAAATTGACAGGATAGACATTCGCAAAGAAAAAGGCATGGTGAAGTTTGTGTTTTCAGAACACTTCACCGGACTGCAACTAGATGGCGTTACAGGCCACCTCTTGCACGTTGAAAAAAGAAGAGCCGACTACATAGAAAAAATTCATGATGGTTCAATCATTGATTTCTATTTAGGATGGGACGGTTACTTTAAACTTTTCTACACAACCATAATGAGTTTGGCACTGGCATTATTTACCATCACAGGATTTTGGTTATGGTATGGTCCAAAGCGCATGAGACAGCACCCTTAAACCAATTGGGTGTTTTGAAGCAGATTCCAAAACACCCAACTCAGTGTATTGATTTATAGATTCCCACGATTGTCTTGTTCTCGCTCCAATGCTTCAAACAAAGCTTTGAAATTGCCTTTGCCAAAACTTTTGGCACCCTTTCTTTGTATGATTTCAAAAAACAGTGTAGGTCTGTCTTCAACTGGTTTGCTAAATATTTGTAACAAATAGCCTTCGTCATCTCGATCAACTAAAATACCGAGTTCTTTCAGCGGTTCTAAGTCTTCATCAATTTTGCCCACTCTGCTGATTAAATCATCATAGTATGAATTAGGTACTTTTAAGAAATCAATGCCTCTTTTTTGCAGCTCTGTTACGGTAGCTAAAATATCATTGGTAGCCAACGCTACGTGTTGGCAACCCTCTCCATCGTAAAAATCTAAATACTCTTCCACCTGAGATTTCTTTTTACCTTCTGCAGGTTCATTAATAGGGAATTTAACAAACCCATTGCCATTACTCATCACTTTACTCATCAAAGCAGAGTATTCAGTAGAAATATCATTGTCATCAAAACTCAAGATATTTTTAAACCCTAGTACATTTTCATAAAAAGCCACCCACTTATTCATTTGATTCCAACCTACATTTCCTACACAATGGTCAACATACAATAACCCTGTACTGCTTGGGTTATAGTTGGATGTCCACGCCCGATACCCAGGCAGAAAAACGCCCTGGTAATTTTTTCTCTCTATAAATAAATGAACTGTGTCCCCATAGGTTTTAATGCCACTCATTACGGCTTCTCCATTTTCATCCGATAGACTGATGGGTTCCATTGCCGATTCGGCGCCTCTGCTTGTAGTTTGAAACCAAGCGTCGGCAGCATCATCTACCATTAAGGCCAAATGCTTAACCCCATCACCATGCTTATAAATATGATCCGCTATTGGGTTACCAGATCTTAACGGGGTTGTAAATACAAAAGTGAGTTTGTTTTGGCGAACCACGTAACTGGCTCTGTCTTTGATGCCAGTTTCAGGCCCAGCATAAGCCAAGCTTTGAAACCCAAATGCCGTTTTATAAAAATGTGCAGCTTGCTTAGCATTGCCTACATAAAATTCAACATAATCAGTGCCATGCAAGGGTAAAAAATCTCCTTGCTTTAGTTCGGTGTTTATTGGTACTACAGAAGAGGTAATCATTGTAAACGATTTAAAGTGAATAAAATCAATAAGTTGTATAGGCAAGCAGTACATCAATGACTAATCGTCAAAGCTTCAATCAATAGGTAATATTCTACTCTATCGTCGTTGAATCGTTTATGTGGATAATCCGGTAGCATCGGTGCAAATTTAGTTATCTTTACACTATGAAAGTTGGAATTTTGGGTGGAGGTCAATTAGGCCGTATGTTGCTTCAAGCAGCTGCAAATTATACTGTAGAAACCTATGTATTAGAAAACGATGTCAATTGCCCTTCGGCGCATCTATGTCATCATTTTATCAAGGGAGATATTACCGATTTTGATGCTGTTTATGCGTTTGGTAAACAGTTGGATGCCATTACCATTGAAATTGAGTCGGTGAATGTGGATGCATTAGAAAAGTTACAATCAGAAGGGGTAAAAATTTACCCGTCGCCAGCTGCCATCAGAACCATCAAAAATAAAGTTGTTCAAAAACAATTTTACAAAGACCACGGCATCCCAAGTTCGGCATTCATCATCACCAATTCAAAGGAAGAAGTCATGCAGCATTTGTCTTTTTTGCCTGCCGTACATAAAATTGGTGAAGGTGGCTACGACGGTAAAGGGGTTCAAGTGTTGAATACTGCCGCTGACTTAGAGAAAGCGTTTCATGCATCCAGTGTATTAGAAAAAAAAGTGGCCATCAAAAAAGAGATTGCATTAATCGTGGCCATGAACGACAAAGGAGAAACCGCTTTATTCCCAGCATCGGAAATGATGGTAAACCCAGTCTTAAACTTATTGGATTATCAAGTTAGTCCAGCACTTATTCCTGAAAAAGTACTTTGGGTTGTTGAAGCAGTAGCGGTTAAGTTGGTTAAAGCATTGAATAGCCCCGGGTTGTTTGCAGTTGAAATGTTCATTGACCAACAAGATGAGGTTTGGGTGAACGAAACAGCCCCTCGGGTACACAACAGTGGCCATCATACCATTGAAGCCAATTATAGTAGCCAATACGATATGCTATGGCGCATCATTTTACAATACCCACTAGGCAATACTGACCCCATTTTACCAGCAGCAATTGTGAACATTATTGGTGAAGAAGGCTTTACTGGTGAAGCCATTTATGAAGGATTAGCAGAAGTATTAAAAACCGACAATGTATTTGTACACTTGTATGGTAAATCTACAACCAAACCTGGTAGAAAAATGGGACATGTAACCATTATGCACAAGGATTATCAAGACCTCACTTATAAAGCCAATAAAATTAAAAACACACTTAAAGTAACTGCGCGTTAGCTTTTTTTGGTATTCAATGGCTTTAAAAAGCCAATGCCTATTAAGCTCTTGGTTTGTAAGCCTGGAGATTTTTTGGAAGGGCCAAATAAGCGCACGTCATCATCGTAAATTAAGTCTAAGCTATAGGTTGCTGAAAAGAATTTATTGATCTT
>JAIXYL010000128.1 GCA_027490265.1 Sediminibacterium sp. | reverse complement strand
TTGTTTTTGGTATGTTGGTCAGCTTGTTTTATTTGGTGAGAAGTAATTTTAGGTCTGCCATCTTAGTAGTCAATGATCAAAATAATTATTTAATCAGACTTCGGAAAGATGTATCCTTTTTAAATAAGCCCATCATCAAAAAGCATTTAGAGTCTTTTCCAAATGATTGTCATGTGATTGTAGACGCCACCAGAGCTGATTTTATTGACAAAGACATTATTGAAGAAATCAATGATTTTATAGACCACGCCCCATCAAGAGGCATCACCGTATTCGTTAAAAAAGGGAATTATCAACCCATGCACTTATTATTTAAACAGCCTTAATCTTTATATATGAATTCATACGAACGGTTACTATTAGAAAATAAAGCTTGGGCAAAAGAAAAATTATCTGACGATCCCAACTACTTCAACCGATTGGTTGATGTTCAGTCACCCGATTTTTTATGGATTGGTTGCAGCGATAGTCGGGTACCTGCCAATGAAATCACCGGCACACAGCCCGGCGAAATATTCGTGCACCGCAATATTGCCAATATGGTGGTGCATACCGATCTTAATTTATTGAGTGTGTTACAATATGCAGTTGAGGTATTAAAAGTGAAGCATATTATTGTTTGTGGTCATTATGGATGCGGGGGTGTTAAGGCAGCCATGACCAATCATAATTTTGGCATTATCAATAAATGGATCAGAAATATTAAAGACGTACACCGTTTTCATAGAGAAGAGGTTGACATTATCCCCAATGAAGAGGCTCAATTGAACCGAATGATTGAATTAAATGTTCAAGAACAAGTTCTTAATCTGGCCAAGACCTCTATCATTCAAAAAGCTTGGAAGGAACGGCAGGTCCCAGATTTGCATGGTTGGGTGTACGACTTGCATGATGGATTGGTAAAACCCATTTATGAAATGCCAGCGGGTACTCATATAGATGAAATCTATGAATTTGACGATTTGTAAGCTAGATTTGCTAAGATTATTCCTTTTAGGAATATTCCAAATGGTTGATTTCACAAAAGCTTATTGACACTTAAAATGGTTTAGGTATAATACTTGTAATATTTGCCCGCAATGGAAAAAAATAAGAATGCTGTTTCACCTATGGGTGCTGCTCGAAAAATTTTAGAGCTGCTGAATTTAGATAAAAAAGACGTTTCCTCCATTTACGCATTTGCTATTTTAGCGGGTATCCTTAGTTTGGCCATGCCCTTGGGCATTCAAACCATTATTGGTTTTGTAATGGCTGGCTCCCTATCTACTTCTATTGTGATTTTAATTGTGTTAGTGGTAGCAGCGGTGTTTATTTACGGATTACTTCAAGTAAGACAGTTACAAGTAACCGAAAAAATTCAACAGAAACTCTTTGTACGCTATTCATTAGAGTTTGCCGATCGCTTGCCGAAAATGAATATCGAAAAATTAGACGATGATTATTTACCAGAATTAGTGAATCGTTTTTTTGATACGGTGTCTTTGCAAAAAGCAGTAGAGAAATTGTTGTTAGATGTGCCAGCTGCCATCATTCAAATTTTCTTTGGTTTAATACTCCTTTCATTGTACCACCCCGTATTTATTGGGTTTGGGGCTGTGCTGACCTTTATTGTGTATTTGATTATGCGCTATACTTTGCCAGCAGGATTTCAGGCAAGTATTGAAGCCAGTAACCAAAAATTTGCCACGGCTGCTTGGTTAGAAGAAATGGCCAGGGTGATTAAATCGTTCAAATACTCTAGAGGAACACAATTGAATATTAAAAAAACTGATGGCATTGTCACCCAGTATTTAAATGCAAGAACCAGTTATTTCAAAGTGCTCTTGACCCAGTATTGGAGTTTGATTGTTTTTAAGGTATTGATTACAGCAGCCATGTTAATTGTTGGGGCAGTATTATTAGTTGATCAGCAAATCAATATTGGCCAATTCATTGCAGCAGATATTGTGATTTTAAGCATTATTGCTTCTGTAGAAAAGCTGATTTTGAATATGGATAAAGTGTACGATTTACTGACATCTGTAGAAAAATTAAGCAAAATCACGGAAAGCGAAATTGAGGTTCAAGGCACTGTAGAATTGGCAGATGCTTCAAAAGGCGTGTCTATTTTATTTGAAAATGTTGGTTTTACCTACGGTAATAATTCTAAAGCCTTGAGTGGGGTACAACTGAATATAGATGCAGGTGATAAAGTGTGCATTATGGGTGAATCTGGCTCAGGCAAATCCACCATTCTGCGTTTGTTAACAGGGGCTTTCAACAATTTTACTGGGTCCATCCTATTAGAAGGCATCCCTATGGGAAATTATAACCTCAATTCGGTAAGAGCCCAAACTGGTATTTTATTGAGCCAGCAAGATATTTTTCATGGCACCATTTGGGACAATATTACCATGGGTTGCGATACCATTCAATACGAAGAAGTGACTGATTTGGTGATGCGTTGTGGATTGACCAGCTTTATTCAGGGACTGCCAAAAGGCTACGATACGGTTTTAGATCCCACCGGTAAAAGGCTCAATAGCAAAATCAGACAAGACATTTTATTGTTAAGGGCGCTCCTCGGCAAGAAACGTTTGCTCTTATTAGAAGAGCCATTGAATTTCTTAGAAAAAACATACAAGCACAATATTCAAGACTATATATTTTCTGAAGAAAATGCAACAGTCATTATTGCAACCAATGACGTTGAAATTGCATCCCGTTGTAACAAAGTGGTGTACTTGCAAGAGGGCAATGTAAAAGCAACCGGCGATTGGGCAACTATTGCTTCACTTTTAAATGAAAATTATGGCCAGTAATAAATTTATTAGTACTGTCATTGAAGATGAAGTGAATGGCAGTACACTTCAATCTTACCATGGGATCTATCGAATTTCTCATAATAGCAATGTTAACAAATGGCTATGGGCTTCATTGATTACATTGATTGTGATTCTGTTTTTGCCTTGGACGCAGAATATCAGAGCCAAGGGGGCGGTAACAGCTTTAAGACAAGAAGACCGACCTCAGGAATTGAATACGGTATTGGCTGGTAGCGTGGTTAAATGGTATGTGAAAGAAGGTGATTTTGTCAAGAAGGGCGATACCATCATGCAAATTGGGGAGGTGAAGACCGATTATTTTGATCCGCAATTATTGAGCAGAACCCAAAAACAAATTGATGCCAAACAAATAGCAGTAGAAGGATATGGTAACAAAGCGGCTACTGCTGTTTCTCAAATTAAAGCACTCGAAGAAGCCAGAGATTTGAAGTTAGATCAGTTAGATGTAAAACTTCGCCAACAGAATTTAAAAACCATCAGTGACAGTATCGACTTAGGGGCGGTAGTGAATGAGTTAGCAGTGGCCAAACGTCAAATAGATGCAGCTAAAAATATGCTTGACAGTGGCGTGATTTCATTGGTAGATTTTGAAAGACGTAAAGTGACTTTTCAAAATGCCATGGCCAAAAAAATCAGTGCTGAAAATAAATTCTTACAAGCCAAACAAGAATTAACTGCCATCCGTATTGAAAAAAATGGCACCATTCAAGAATACACAGATAAAATTGCCAAAGCACAAGGTGAGCAATTTGGGTCTTTGTCTAATATGGCCACAGGTGAAGCCGATGTAGCCAAATTGCAAAATTCATACAGCAACTATGATATCCGAAATAAGCTCTATTATATCACTGCGCCTCAGGATGGACAAATTACCAAAGCGCGCAAAGCAGGTATTGGTGAAATGGTGAAAGAAGGGGATATGATTGTTGAGATTGTACCAGATAAAATTAAATATGCTGTTGAATTATTTGCTGAACCCATGGATCTGCCTTTATTAGCCATTGGTCAAAAAATTCGTTTCATATTCGACGGTTTTCCGGCCATTGTGTTCTCTGGATGGCCAGCTGCCTCATATGGTACTTTTGGAGGTGTAGTGGCTGCAGTAGAAACCTCTGTGAGCAGTAATGGGAAGTTTAGATTATTAGTGGTTGAAGATCCCACCGAAAAACCTTGGCCACGTCAATTAAGAATGGGCGGCGGTGCTAACGGGATTGCTTTATTAAAAGATGTGCCAATTGGATACGAATTATGGCGAAACATCAATGGTTTCCCACCAGAATATTATAAGCCGACTGCAGGGGATGAACTAAAAGAAAAAAAGGGTAAGTAGCCATGAAGAAATTATTGTTTTTAATTGGCTGTACTTGGGTGGTTCAACTCAATGCACAGGTGTTAACGCCTGAAGCATTCATTGAACAAGTGCGATCCTTTCATCCGATTGCCAAACAAGCCAATATTAAAGTTGAAAAAGCCAATGCTGCGTTTTTAAGTGCAAGAGGTGGCTTTGATCCAGTGATTGAAGTAGATGCTGCAAGAAAAACCTTTGATGGCAAGAATTACTATTTTCATACGAACCCTGAATTCAAAGTGCCAACCCGCTTGGGTGGATTAGATTTAAAAGCTGGTGTTGAAGACAATGGTGGTTTGTTCATGAATAATTCCATTACCAGAGGGCAGAGCAGTTATTTGGGATTGGAAATGCCTTTGATCAAGGGATTACTCATCGATCAACGAAGGGCCAATTTGCAACAAGCTGCTTTATTTTCTCAGCAGAGCCAACAAGACCGACTCAAAATGCAGAACGACTTGTTGTTTGATGCCTACAATGCTTATTGGCAATGGGCTGGGTCATATCAGTTGTTCAGTATTTACCGTCAGTTTTTGCAAGTAAGTTTAGATCGATTTCGTTTGGTGAAATTGGCATACAACAATGGCGACAGAGCATTGATAGATACCATTGAAGCCTTAACCCAAGTGCAACAATTTCAAATGTTGCAAGCAGATGCAAAAGTTAGATTAACTACTGCGCAACTAGAATTGGCCAATTTTTTATGGAACGATAAAGACACAGCCTATTTGTTGAATCCGCGTTTGGTGCCCGATACGGTTCAGTTTCAAATGTATATGGCTGTTGACAATCCTGAAGAATTGATCAATAGGGCTAATGCAGACAACCCTTCATTGCGCAGTTTAAATTTTGAATTGGAAGCATTGGAAGTAGAAAGAAAATTGAAGTACCAATCGATGTTGCCCACACTTAATTTAAAAGCCAATCTATTGAATCAAGGATACAATGTATTCAAAGATTTTGGGGGAGCATTGCTGCAGAATAATTACGTATGGGGTGTGCAATTTAAAATCCCTATTTTCTTAAGGGAAGGGCAGGGTGCTTATCGACAGGCCAAATTAAAAATTGCAGAAACCACGTACGAGTTAAATGCCAAACAGTGGAGTACAGCAAATAAAATCCGAGCTTATTATGCAGAGTCGGTTTTATTAAAGGATCAAATTGCTGCAGCACAACTAGCGTACAATGGCTACACTGCTTTATTAAAAGCAGAAACACTGCGCTTTCAAAACGGAGAGAGCTCTTTATTCTTACTGAATACACGCGAAAATAAAGTCATTGAAACAGCCGAGAAGTTGATTCAATTAAGAGCCAAGTACTTGAAAGCCAGCTATGGTGTTAGTTGGGCTGCAGGAAATTTGCGTTAATCAATTAAGACAATTTCTGTTTAAATCTTTGGATGAATGCCTTACTGTGTTCGCTTAAAATTAAGCGACCACTTATGGCAGCTCTTTCTTTTAAGAGTTCATCCCAATGTTCTGTGCCCTTCCAAAAAATGGTTTTTAATTCGCGCAAAGCATCTGGGTTGGAATGCGATAAAGTGGTAGACAAACGAATAATTGATTCATCCATGCCAGCTACATCGGGATGCAGTTCTGCATATAACCCTTTTCTTCTGGCCCAATCCGCAGGTCTAAACGTAACCGCATCAATGGTGAGTTGTGAAAAAGCCGATAAGCCAATTTTTCTTTCAACAGCAGGGCCTACAACAAATGGTCCGATGCCAACGGCTAACTCACTCAATTTTACATCTGCGCCTTCACAAGCAATGGCATAATCAGCAGCTGCCGCTAATCCAACCCCACCTCCAATGCATTTGCCTTGAATTCTGGCAATGATGATTTTACCGCAGGTACGCATGGCATTAATGACATTGGCAAAGCCACTGAAAAATTTTAATCCTGCTTCTTCGGAGGCAATCACAGAGAGTTCATCAAAAGACGCACCAGAACAAAATACTTTTTCACCAAATGAGCGCAATACAATCACTTTGGTGTCTGGATTAAGCCCTTCGCTGTAAATATCTTTTGCCAAAGTTTCTAAGATTTTTCCTGGCAATGAATTGCTTTGTGGATGATGAAACTCAATGGTAGCAATGCCATGCTCACGCTCAACTTTAACGAATCCTTCTTTGATATGCTCTATCATATTCTGTTGTTTAAATAGGTTTTTTAGCCACCATGGTTAAGATGGTTGCGATGCCAGTAAGTTCATTACTTTCATCAATCATTTCTACCAACCATTTCACAATACCCTTGTCTATATCGGTTGGTTCTTTTTTCTCTTGTCTGATTTTTTCTTTACAGGTAAATCGAATATGCATTTCACTGCCAGGATATACTGGTTTTGTAAAACGCAATTCATCAATACCATAATTTAATAGTACTGGATTTTTTTCATAACTGTCTACAAATAATCCGGCAGCCATACTCATCAACAAATAGCCATGGGCTACTTGTCTTTCAAACATGGTACCATTAAAGTCGGTATTTTCTAAATGCGCGTAAAAATGATCGCCACTTAAATCAGCAAATGCATTGATGTCTTCGGCAGTGATTAATCTTTTCTCGGTAATCAATTGATCACCGATGGTGAGGTCTTCAAAATATTTTTTGAAAGGATGAATCGTGTTGGTATTGCCAGTGGCACCAGGTTGGTACACTTTACTGATCGCGGTGATCATATCAGGAGAGCCTTGCACTGCCACGCGTTGCATATAATGTTTAACGCCCCTTAATCCTCCCATTTCTTCTCCACCACCCGCTCTTCCTGGTCCGCCATGCACCAATAAAGGCAGCGGTGATCCATGCCCTGTGCTTTCTTTAGCGCACTTTGCATTCAACACCAATATTCTGCCATGATAGTTGCCTGCACCAATCACATAATCGGTTGCAATGCTGGTGTTGGCCGTTACAATACTGCTCACCAAAGAACCCTTGCCTAATTTGGCCAAAGCGATGGCTTCTTCAGTATGTTTATAGGGCATTAAGGTAGCTACTGGTCCGAATGCTTCTACTTCGTGCACATTGGCGTTGCCAAAAGGTTGTTCATTCAATAATAATAGTGGGCTGATAAATGCGCCTTTGATTGGGTCTGCATCAATGACTTCTACAGCATCTAATGAGCCATATAAGATGCTTGAGGTTTCTAATAGTTTTTGTACCTGCGCTTTCACTTCTTGTCTTTGCGATTCGCCCGCCAATGATCCCATTCTTACTGAAGGATTCAACGGGTTGCCAATTACGTTTTGCCCTAATGCAGTACACAATGCTTTTTGCACCGCTTCTATTTTGTTATTTGGTACAAAAATTCTTCTTACAGCAGTACAACGTTGCCCAGATTTGGTAGTAATTTCTCTTCTTACTTCTTTAATAAAAATATCCCACTCTGGCATATCAGGTGTTACATCTTCCCCTAACACAATACAGTTCAATGAATCTGCTTCCATGGTAAACGGCACGTTTTCGGCTAAAATTTTCTTACCCGATTTCAACAACAAACCTGTTGTGGCAGATCCTGTAAAAGTGACCACGTCTTGTGATTGAACGTGATCAAGCAAATCACCTGCACTGCCACAAATCAATTGCAATGCACCATCTGGTAATATGCCTGATGCAATTATTTTTTTAACCACTGCTTCCGTTAAATACGAAGTCACTGTTGCTGGTTTTACAATGGCTGGCATACCAGCTAAAAGATTCACGGCAATTTTTTCCAGCATGCCCCATACGGGGAAGTTAAATGCATTGATATGTACGGCCACCCCTTCTTTTGGAATCAGTAAATGATGCCCCATGAATGTATTTGCTTTTCCTAATGGGTGGTGTTCTCCATCTAAGCAGTAAGGGGTATCAGGGAGCTTTCTTCTTAAAGACGCATAAGAAAATAAATTACCAATCCCACCCTCAATATCTACCCAGCTATCGGCTTTTGTTGCCCCTGTTTGGTAGCTGATGGCATATAGTTCGTCTAAATGTTCTCTTAAATAAATGGCCAATGCTCTGAGCATCAAGCCTCTTTCGTGAAAACTCATTTTTCTTAAGGCAGGATTACCCTTGCTGCGGGCATAATGCAAAGCGGCAGAAAAATCTAAGCCTTTTGCTGTGGCATTGGCGATTGGATCGCCTGTAACGGCATTGTATAATAACTGTCCTTCGCCTTCCCCTTTTACCCATTGACCCATCAAATAGTTCTCAACTGTATACATATGATTCATTTTCAACACAAAGCTAACGATTGATAGTTTATCTGGGAGGGATAAAAAAAACCCGTCCCGATATCATCGGGACGGGTATAGCAGTTGGTTATTGGTCAAAAAAACTTTAACAGTTCTTATACTTAAGACATCCGTTTGTCTATTTCGCTGCAAAGCGCAGAAAAAATTTCTTCAACGCTGCCTTCGCCAGCAATAGTGACCACTTTATCGAATTCGCTGTAGTAATTTGCCACTACTGTGGTCTTGTTTTTATATTCTACAATGCGGGCTCTGATCACAGATTCGTTGGTATCGTCGCTTCTTCCACTGGTGAGTCCACGGTTTAACAAGCGTTTTACCAGCTCTTCTTCAGATACTTCCATAGCAATTAATACCCCAATTTCAGTCTGTTTTAGCTTTAAAAGCTTGTCTAAAGCCTCACTTTGGGCCGTAGTTCTGGGGAATCCGTCAAATAAAAAGCCTTTTGCATCAGGATTGGCTTCTAAAGCTGAGGAAATCATGCCAATCACCACTTCATCTGGCACCAATTGGCCTTTGTCCATCAAGTTTTTGGCTTCTAGCCCCAATGGGGTTTGACGTGCTATTTCACTGCGCAATAAATCGCCTGTAGACAAATGCTTTAACCCGTATTTTTCAATTAATTTCTCACTCTGCGTTCCTTTTCCACTTCCGGGGGGACCGAATAAAATAATATTAAACATGTGGTGTCGATGCTTGCTTGAGATACAAATATACAAAGGGCTTGTTAAAAATCCTTTAACAAATGGGTCAAATCCGTTCAAATCAGTGGTTTTAACCCAAATTTTAGTGTTTTCATACAACAAGGACAAACCTTAACTGTCTTATATACGTAAATTGAATTCATTAAACTTTCCCAAATATGAAATGGACAGCATTTTTTCTGGCCGGTTTGTTAAGCCTTACCGGATGTGAGGCCCAAAACAATTCAAACAAAACACTTGTTAAAGATAGTATGAGCAAAAAAGACAATCCTTATTATGTAAAGGGCCAAAAAGGTACTTTGGCTGTAAAAGACAGTGAATGGAAAAAAATATTGTCGCCAGAAGTCTATTATATCGCCAGAGAAAAAGGTACTGAACGTCCTTGGACCAGCAAGTTCGAAAATTTCAAAGAAGTAGGCACTTACTATTGCGCTGTATGTGGCAATGGCTTATTTAAAAGCGATACCAAATTCGACAGCGGATGTGGTTGGC
>JAIXYL010000078.1 GCA_027490265.1 Sediminibacterium sp. | reverse complement strand
TTTTCATTTAGCTCCTAATTACGTTGGGAAAAAATTACAGACTTTTCCGATGATTGAGGTTGAAAATCGTTGGACGTTTGATTTTGAAGCGCTTGAAAAAACGATTACTCATGAAACAAAATTATTCATGCTGTGTAACCCAACTTCAATGACTGGATTGGGTTTGTCATTGTATTTAACCGCATTTGAAATTAAATTCTGGAAAACCTGCTGCAATTTGATTTTGCGCGTATTAAATGTTGGTAATTGTGGGTCAATCATTGTTTGCACAGTTGAAGGCAGTACCAATAGTTGTACAATTTCTTTAACCAACACAAAACTATCCACTGCTTCAATACTTTGCTCATGTAAACTTTTTCTGGAATAGTCTAATATCGACTCAATCATCCCAGTTAATTTACTGGCTGCACTGTAGATAATTTGCGCGTTTTCGAAAAGTTCGGTCTCTTGTTTAATCAATTCATCTTTTAGCATCATGTCTGCCAGCATGGCAATCGTAGCAACTGGTGACTTTAAGTCGTGAGATACAATAAAAACAAAACGTTCAAGCTGCTTATTCACCAACTCTGTTTCTATTAAACTTTGCTTGACTTTTTGTTGTGCATGATATAATCGCTCAAACACGTTGACTTTAGCTCTGGTAACATTGATGTCCAAGGGTTTTTGTAAATAGTCTACGGCGCCTTCCTCAAATCCTTTTAAAACAAATTGTTCTTCTTTACTAATAGCGGTGACAAAGATGATGGATAAATGCTGTGTCTTTTTATTGAGTTTGAGCATTCTAGCCACTTCAAATCCATCCATTTCTGGCATTTGTACATCTAACAAGACTAAGCCAATCTGCTCATGCTTAAGGGCTAATTTTAAGGCTTCATTTCCCGAATAGGCTTTTAGAAATGACCGTCCAGGTTTATCAAGAATTTCTTCAAGTGCAATCAAATTTTCAGGACGATCGTCTACCAATAAAATTAAAAATGGGTTGTTGTGTTGCGTATGTTCCATAGTTGAATATTGGTCTGATGGTTAAGACAGCCACATTTTAATTAATGTCAATAAACTTTGTATATCTACGGGTTTGGTAATATAATCTGAAGCGCCTGCCCCAATGCATTTTTCTCGATCCCCAGCCATGGCATTGGCTGTTAATGCTATGATGGGCAGTTGAAGTAATTTCAAAGAATGTCTGATATGATGCATGGCCTCATAACCATCCATTTCAGGCATCATGATATCCATTAATACCAAATGGGTGTCTGGTTGTTGCCTTAGTATATCTAATGCTTCTTTTCCATCAGCGGCACTGATGATATCGGCTTGCTCCGCTTCTAATGCCGTACTTAACGCATATACATTTCGCATATCATCGTCTACAATTAAGATTTTTTTGCCTAATAAATTCTTGATTAATTTAGCGGTATTCAGTTCTTTATGACCAGTTAAAGGATAAGGCTGTTTTAATTGGTATAAAAACAATTCAATTTCTTCCATCAATGCCTGATTGTCTGCCTGATTGCTTTTTAACACAGTTTCAGCTATGGATTTGATACTGTTTTCCTCAGCTTCCGTCAACCTATCATTGATGAGTAAGATAACTGGGATTGCTTGATGCGCAAGGCTGGGTTTCCATTGTTGCATTTGTTGAATGCCCATTGGCGTGTTTTCACTTAAATCTACAATGATGCAATCAAAATGCATTTGACTGGCTCTAAATTGTCCTTCAACAATAGTTTCGGCTCTAATAAAGGACACTGCTTTATATTTTTGCTGAAACATGTCTTGCAAGGCATTGTCTTTAAATTGAGCTGTTGAAATGAGCAATACCTGCTTGTAATGGTCTTTAATGTACTGGCTGATTTTTTGAAATGCTTGATCTAAGCCTTCTAGATTAATGGGCTTTTTAACATAGGCTAAAGCACCAGCACTGGTTTGCTTGTTTTCATCAAATGCTGAAATGATATGTACAGGAATTGCTTTTGTTTTCGGATCATTCTTCAATATTTTCAATAGAGACAAACCATCCAAAACGGGTAGTTGCACATCAAGTATAATGGCACTCAATGGATACTTTTTTGTATAAAGTAATCCTTCGTCCCCACTTAACGCTACAATGGTTTTATAGCCTTTATTTCTAGCAAAGTCTCTTACAATGGTGACAAAATTCACATCGTCTTCTACAATAAGTATGAGTTCATCAGCAGCTTGAATATTGTCACGATCATCTGCAACCATGGTTTGTTCAATAACATCAATTAAAGAAGGCATATTGGCCGTCACAAATACTTCTTTTGGCTTATCAACGGTTGCAGTGGTTTCAAGCGGAATATACAAACAAAATTCGCTGCCCTTGCCTTCAGTGCTTGCCACCGTTATTTCGCCACCCAATAATTTTGCCAACTCTTTACTGATGGACAAACCCAATCCTGTACCGCCATATTTTCTACTGGTAGATCCATCGGCTTGTTGAAAAGCTTCAAAAATCAATTGTTGCTTTTCAACCGAAATTCCAATACCTGAATCTTTAACAGCGATACAAATGCGTGTTGATCCTTCTGTGCCAACTAAACTAAAATGCACCCGAACAGTGCCATTTTCTGGCGTGAATTTAAATGCATTTGACAGCAAGTTTTTGACGATTTGTTCCAGTCTTTGAATATCTGTTTTAATTGTATTAGGTATCGATGCGTCCTTAGTTACGGAGAAATGAATTTGTTTTTGAGAAGCCACAACTGAGAATAACTGTTGTAGATCTGCAATAATGGTATTGGGGTCTATGTCTTCAATAGCTAAATCAATTTTGCCTGCTTCAATTTTTGAAAGGTCTAAAATATCATTTATCAGTTTTAATAAATCGGTACCTGACTTGTGTATGATGCTGGCGTATTCAATTTGTTTGGGGGTTAGATTTTTCGGGTTATTGTCTGCTAATAATTTGGCGAGAATCAAAACGCTGTTCAAAGGTGTTCTCAACTCATGCGACATATTGGCAAGGAACTCCGATTTGTATTTACTGGTTTCTTGTAATTCATTGGCCTGTCTGCTCAGTTCATTATTGGTCTGTCTTAATTCTTCTTGTTGATTTACCAAGCTTTCTTTGTGGTTTTGCACTTCAGCTAAGAGTGTATTAATCTTCTCTCTTGCTTGTTCAGCTTGTATGGCAGCAGCCACATTGTGTGCAATATTTTCGAGTAAATTTTTTTGGTGTGCTGAGAATTTCCCAAAAATACCTAACTCGATTAATCCCTTTAGTTCATTGTCTAACCACAATGGCATACAAAGTATTTCTCCCCTACCTGTCATATCGCCCAATGAAGTTTCTACATGCCAATAATCTGCAGGTACTTCTGAAATACTGACTGCCTCTCTTTGCAGTGCTGCATTCCCAATAATACCCTCTCCAATTTTAAAACCAATTTTTGCATCGGAGGAAATGGCAACCCCTGCTGTCATTTCTAAAAAATCAGCATTGTCTTTTTTTATATAGATCACACCGGCTGGTACTTCTAAATAGCTGACGACTGAACGGATGACATTATGCGATAAGGTTTTTATGGAATTTGACTTTTGAATCTGATCATTGATATAGCTAACACCTTCGAGTAATTTGTTCTTCTCAATGGCTATTAAATTGACTTCTTCCATTTTGGTAACCGTTTCTTTTAGTCTTCTTTCGGACCTGAATCGGCTTTTTAATGTAGCTACAACAGCGTTTACCAATATGAGCACAATCACAATTAGTAAAATAACCCCGCCAACGATTATTTTAGTTGAAACGGCAAAAGATTGATTGATGCTTTTTTCTGTGGCATCTAATTCATAAATCAACCGTCTTTTGGTTTGGTCAATCAATAATAAAACATTTCGAATATATCTTCCTTCGTTAGCAATTTTTTGTAAAACAACCGCCTTGTTTTCAATTATATCCAGTTGTTCTGTTTTATCCCAAAACAGATTCAACCTAGTAATCGCAGTGTCTAATGAATTGAGTTTGTCGGTTATTTGTGCATTTTCAGGAATTTCTAAAAGTAGTTTAACCATAATGGGTTTAACATTTGCTGCGGCTATAGTGTAATTGGTAATAGCAGTATCATTTTTGGTCATCCAATAACTTAAGCGTGCATTTCTCATTTGAGAAATATTGTACTGCAAATCTTGTATATCAGCGATTGATTTTTTGACTTTGATTAAATAAGTTGTTTTTTCAACTTGCGTATTCAATGTGTCAATAGAAAAATAACCAACTAACAAAACCAAGAAAATGGATATGCCTAATCCCGAATACAATTTAAGCGGTAAACTTTTTTTCATTGCTACTGATGATGGATAAGTTTCTAAGTTATCATTTATAATCAATTGGGTATTGAATATTTGCACTTATTTGTAAATTGTAGTTAAATCACTACAATGCATCTGGAACTATCTCTACAGATTATTATGATAGGCAACATTTATGATTAATTTTGATTAGATTTAGATGTAGGAAGGCAATGAAACCGTGTACCCCCCTAGATATTCGCTTTGTCATATTTTGTATATGTTGGATTTGCATATCAACTGAGAACTCGTACGCACAACATCAGCAGGCTGATTCATCCAAGCTGGGATTACCCAAAAAAGGGTTGATTTATTCAATTGTCAAATCAATTTCTGTTTCTAATCCTATTGATGGTATAACTCAAAATGCTGCTGAAAAAAATGCTGCGGAGTTTGAGCCATTTGAAGGAAAGTTTATTCGTTTTATTTCAGTAAACAAATTAGCCTTTAACCAACAAGTAAATGACACATCAGATATAAAAAATAATTTCTTTAATCAATTAGGGAATAAACTACATATCAAAACAAAGCAGGATGTAATTAAAAAGAATCTGTTTTTCAAAGAAGGAGAACGGGTAGATCCTAATTTGTTTTCAGATAATGAAAAGTTTTTGCGTGACCTCAGTTTTTTACAAGATGCTAGAATTGTCATTATTCCTATCGCAAATAATCCTGATGAAGTTGATATATTGGTTTTGGTGAAAGATGTATTTCCTATTGGGGGAAGTGTGTCTGAAATAAGCCCCAATATGATTGATATAGAATTGAATAACGACAATATGTTTGGTTCAGGTAATCGGTTGCGTTTTCAACAACTCTTTGATACAAGACGGACGCCTAAATATTCGTATGGAATTGAGTTTTTATCTCGAAATATTGCGGGCAGTTTTTTAAATATTGCTGGAGGATTACGTTTTGAAAGACCTGCATTTAATTCAGGCAGACGTGAAGAAAAATCTTACTTTTTACGAGGTGACTTGCCCTTGGTAAGCCCATATCATCCTTATACAGGAGGATTTGAATTATCTCTCAACAATTCACAAAATGCTTATATCGCCGATTCGTTGTACAACCAACAGTTTCGGTATGGGTATTATAACGCCGATCTTTGGTTAGGTTATAGCTTGGGTGCCAAGGAGCG
>JAIXYL010000059.1 GCA_027490265.1 Sediminibacterium sp. | reverse complement strand
ATGGTGTAGTTAAAGATGCTGGATTTAACACAGGGGGTTACGGTAATCGCGTCCTCATAAACCACGGATTTGGTTACGAAACTTTGTATGCGCATATGGTGCGTATAAAAGCTAGGGTAGGCACCAAGGTTAAAAGAGGGGAAGTCATTGGCTATGTAGGAAGTACTGGAAAGAGCACGGGCCCGCATTTGCATTATGAAGTACACAAAAATGGGGTACAGTTAGATCCTATTTACTTCTTCTACAACGATTTAACACCGGCTCAATTTGATCGGATCCTTAAATTGGCTGCTGCCAGCAACCAAAGCTTCGACTAGGATTCAACAAAATCCTTGTTTACTTGTAATACTACAAAACCATTACTTTGGAGCCAGGCGTTCGTGAATATCTATTAAGAATTGTCAACACCCTATCTGTTGGATTATTTTGGTTGGCCATCAATTCAACCGCCGGCATCATGTACGACCATGCTTTTTTTCATGGCAGTATTACAACTGGCAATATCGTCTTCTACATTTGGTTCATCATCAGCTTTGTATTGTTGCTCAGATGGTTGATTAAGCTGTGGAGTAAGCCCATTAATTTTGAGCAATAATCTATTTGTCTTTTGTATCTAGAATTACAGGTGTATTCCCTTTGCCTAATACAATTACTTTAGCGTTCGGGGAAGCAACCAAGGCTTTCATTACTTGAATTTGCTCATATTGTAATTGCTTGTCGCCCAAACCAGCACTGATGATTTGTTGGTAGTCTGCAATCCCTCTGGCTTCAACTCTTTTTCTTTCTGCTTCTTGTTTTTCTTTTTGTAACACAAACTCCATTTTCTGCGCGTCCTGTTCTGCTTTAATTTTTTCTTCAATAGAGGTTTTTACATTAGCAGGCAAAGTGATATTTCTCACCAATAATTGTTCTAAAATCAATCCTCTTTTTTTGAAATCTTCATCTATTGATTTGTAAATTCTGGTTTGAAACAAATCTCTTTTCAACGAATACAAGTCAATGGCAGTATAGTATACAGCGTTATCTCTAATTTTGGTTCTGGTTAAAGGGCGAACAATTTTATCTCTAAAATCTAAACCAGTTTCTCTGATAAGTCTTGGTGCTTCACTGGCTGTAACTCTATATAATACGGTTAAATCTATCACTACTTCTAATCCATCAGCAGTTAACACACGAATGGCATCATCGCCTAATTTTTCACCTTCATCGTTTACACCACTCATGGTGTAATTCTGCGTTTTGATGTCTACTTCTCTTACTTCCACTAGTGGATTCACAATGTTAAGGCCACTGTATAAAATATTGTTTGAAATTTTACCGAATAAGCTTTGCACCCCTATTTGACCTGCATCAATTTGTTTGATACAAGAAGTGAATACACCCAATAAAGCAATTGCTACACCCGCAATTCTAAATCCCTTTGCTAGTTTAATGAACTCTTCTCTGTCTTTATTCATGAAACTTGCTGCCGCAAAAATAATAATGCCTAAAATGATTAAAATCATGGTTGAATTGTTTGATCAATACAAGTTACGTTGTTTTAATTAGACCTAGTTAACTACTGTGGTCTACGATGATCACCCATTGCCCTTTAATCTTTTTAAAGAGAAGGGTATAATGCCCGCTGATATTGCCCGCTGTTCTATTTAAAGCCCACTTACCAAGTACCATCCAAACAGAATTAGCCAACGGTTTTACCTCCAAAAGGGTGAATTGCAATTGCCCCATATAATCTTTATTGGGGTAACTTTTTTTGTAATTGTTCAGGGTATTTTGATAACCGTAAGTTGGACCATTCTTGCCTACAAACAATAAACTATCATTATTCCAATAGCCGTTCATGAAAGCATCGATATCCCCTTTGTTCCAAGCTTCTGTTTGCCTTTGTAATATTTGTCTGATTTGTTTTTCTGGCCCAGCCTGTCCAAAACTAGACAGTTGCCATGCCATTAAAAAGAGCAAAATGTAAACGACTCTGTTTTTCATATTAATTGACCAATGTGTCCATTAAATTTAGTTAACTTTCTTGAATGGACTATCAAGCGCAATTGAAAAAGGATTTGAAAATGGCCAGCATCTTATCTGATGCGCCGATGGTATTAAAACGCAGGCGAAATATTCCAGTGCGATTAATGGCCAGCATCATGAGTCAGCAATTAAGTACAAAAGTAGCAGCAGTTATTTTTCAAAGATTTCTACTGTTATTTGGGGGAAAAGAGCCCACTGTAGATGCGGTGCTTCTAACGCCCGATACAACCCTCCGTTCCATAGGTTTGAGCAATGCCAAAGTGGGGTATGTAAAAAACGTCGCCACATTTTTCACAACCCACCATATAACAGACGCGCAACTAAAGCGAATGTCGGACCAGGAAATCATTGATTTATTGGTGCAAATAAAAGGGGTAGGTCGTTGGACTGTTGAGATGTTGTTGATGTTTAGTTTGGGCAGAGAAGATGTATTTGCAGTAGACGATTTGGGCATACAACAAGCCATGTGTAAACTCTACAAAATAGATTCAAGCGATAAAAAAGCCATGAAATTAACCATGCAAAAGAAAGCCCAAAAATGGGTACCTTATCGAACTTATGCATGCTTGCACTTATGGAATTGGAAAGACAATTAATTAAGCAGAGTTTCTGGCAGCATTGATGATACCAAACATTGAGCGGGTCACTAATTTCTCATAGTTGGTTCTAAATGATTCAGGTAAGTCGGTTCGTTTTAGTTGATGCAAAGCATACTGCTGAATGGTCAATAAAGGCAATACAATTTTATCGCGCATTAAAATGGATGCTCGGCCTGGTTGGTCTTCTTCCATTAATACTTTTGTGCCAGATAATTCCAAAACAAGCGATTGGGTTAAATCGTATTCTGCTTTAATCATTTTCCAAATTGGGCCATATACAGGATCCTCTTGAACATAAGCCGTCATTGGGAAAAACGATTTCAGCATGCTCATCATACTATTGTCAATCAGGGTTCTAAAGAAAGCCACGTCTTTAAATAAAGCGTTTACTTCGTTCCATCTGCCCGCATCTTTCATGGATTGGAGCGCTGAGCCTACCCCAAAATAACCAGGTACATTTTGTTTGAGTTGACTCCAACTACCTACAAAAGGGATGGCTCTTAAATCTTCAAATACGAGTTTGTCGGCATTGCCTCTTTTTCCTGGTCGGCTGCCTATATTGCTTTTATTGTAATAGTTTAGTGGACTGAACTGTTGCATATACGGCAAGAACTGAGGATGTGCTTTAAACGATTGATAAACCTGATAACTAATGCTACCCAGTTCCTCCAATAATTGGCGATGCGCTTCACTAATGTCTATCCTATTTTCTGCAAAAACGGTGTTACTGATGCCGGCAGTTAATAATTGTTCTAAATTATATTGAGCCGATTTGAGCGTACCGAAATTAGAAGTAATGGTTTGTCCTTGAATAGTGAGCTGTATTTCTTCATTCTCAATCTGATTGCCCATAGAGGCATAAAACTTATTGGTTTTTCCGCCACCTCTGGAAGGAGGACCACCTCTGCCATCAAAAAATTTCACTTTAATGTGGTGTGCTCTTGAAATAGCCGTCAATTGTTCTTTGGCAGTATAAATGCGCCAATTGGCTTGTAAATAACCACCATCTTTGGTGCCATCACTAAACCCTAACATAATGGTCTGCGCGTTTTGTCGGGCTTTCAAATGTTGCTGATATGCAGGTAATTGATAAAGACAAGTCATGATGGCTTGTGCTTTGGTTAAATCACCAATGGTCTCAAATAATGGCACAATATCAACCGATAACTGCTGTGTATTCCAACCGCAAAGTTTGAATAAGGTATACACTTCAATCATATTTAGTGCCGACTGACAATTACTGATGATGTAACGATGGCAACCTTGTTCACCATTCACTTGTTGAATGGTATTCATTGCAAAAATACTTTCAACCGTATCTTTAGCAATATCGGTACTCGTATCATTAACGTCAATCACTTGTTCAATTTGCAATAAATGATTGATTTTATCCGATTCAGACATCTCATGATAATCATCTGGTAAAATGCCCTGTTTTTGTTGTTGAACTAAAGTGTCGTGAATATTTTGAATGACTGCAGTATGGATTCTGCTGTCTTGTCGGATATCTAATGCAGCAAACCAAGTACCAAATATTTTGACTTTGTTGATCAAACTATTGACACGATTGATGTATAACGCATGATGTTGCGCGGTCATCAAGGTTTTAATGTCGTTTAATTGTTGCAGCAAATCAGCTTGTTGCAATCGTTTGCTGTCTTCAGGTCTGAAAACATTTTCGTACAGTTGGGTTTCTAATTTGGTGACTAAACTATCTACCCCTGCAAAAGTGAGCCTTCTCTTTAGTTTTCGAATGTCTCTATAATAACAAACAATGATGGCACTTCTGAGTGATTCAGCAACTTTTAATGTGGTTGCTGCATTTACAAATGGGTTGCCGTCTCTATCTCCTCCTGGCCAAAATCCTAGTTCAATAAACGGATTCTCATTGGTGTTGTCTAAAATTTCGTTGTTGATGAAATTGTAAATATTGCCAATCGATTGGTACAAAATATTTTCTAAATACCACATCAGATTCACTGCTTCATCTAAGGGCGTGGGTTGTTTTTTATTGAAAAATGGCGTGATGCCAAGTTGCTGGATATATAAGTTAATGGTTTCAAATTCATTCTTTGCAATGGCTTCACCTAAATCGTGGATGATCCCCAAAACACTGCCTGGATAAAACTGTGTTGGATGCGCGGTCAACACAACTCTAACTTTAAACTGTTGTAATTTCTCTCTCAACAAGGGTAATTTCCCTTTAAAATACGCTTCATTGTAAAGGGCTTTTAAACTGCCTGTACCGTTTAACTGATTCACGGAATCGAATGCTGCGTCTTCAATCGCATCAAATAATACGACCTGCCTTTCAATATATTGCACAAATTTAAACAAACGATCTTGCTGATCGGCTTCGTCATTGACTTGCGCGTGTCGGCTAAAAAAATCGTGGACAATTTCCATGGGTGATTTTCCCATTTGATAACCGTCTACACAGGCTTGTAAAAAAATGGGCAGTAAAGCCCCAACATTGGCAATGCCTGAAAAGGGTAGTGCCGCAAAGAGACTGTTGTAAATGGTGTATTTATCCGTTACATTTTGTCTGAATGCCTGTATGGGTTTATTTAAATACATGATGCTATCAATGAATATACAATTTTTTTTTGGGCATTAAACCTTTGCCACTGAATAATATCTAACTTAAAAGCTAATTGACGCATATTGAATCAGGACACAGTATTGGTGAAGCAATTTAAAATTCCTTCCCAAAAAAACGCAGCATTTACTGAATTGGTGAAACGATACCAAGAAAAACTGTATTGGCATATCAGACGTATGGTGGTAGATCATGAAGATGCCAATGATGTGTTGCAAAATAGTTTTATAAAAGTGTGGAATGCATTGGATCAATTTAGAGAAGACAGCCAATTGTATACTTGGCTTTATCGGATAGCTACCAATGAAAGCCTCAGTTTTATGGAACAAAAAAAGCGCAAGCAAACCAGTTCCTTCGATGATATCACTGAAGTCTATAGCAACTCCGTAAAGGCCGATAGCAATTTTAATGGCAATCAATTAGAGTGGAAATTGCAACTGGCTATCCAGCAATTGCCAGAAAAACAAAAGTTGGTTTTTAACCTTCGCTATTTTGAAGAAATGAGTTACGAACAAATAAGTAAAATTTTAGATACAAGTGAAGGAGCGCTCAAAGCCAGTTATCATCACGCGGCAAAAAAAGTAGAAGAATTTATCAAAACCCATTAAACCTTGGGTTCGTTTTAAGGTCTTAGATACATATACAACAATGGAAAACAAACAAACCATACAAACAGAACTAGAACAAGTGGCACCTCTGCTCAACAGCATTAACAAAAAACCTGTTCAGCATATCCCTGAAGGCTATTTTGACAACTTTAAAGTGCCAGTTCAAGCAACCGAAGCACCAGTTGTAAAAATGCATCAAGGACGCAGATGGTATCAATTGGCAGCAGCAGCGGTAGTTGTAGGAATATTGGTGGTTGGTGGATTTAAACTCGCGAATCAATCAAAAAGCCTAATAGAGCAGGGCATGCTCATTGATATGGCTCAAATTGCCAAAATCGATGTAGAAAAATCTGTACAAGGATTGTCTTCTGAAGCAATTGACGACTATTTAAAATCGGCCAATGCATTGGCTGGTTCTGAAAACAGTTTGCATCAATATACCGTAGATGCTATTTCTGAAACAACGGTAGACCAAATGTCAGATGAAGAACTGCAGCTTTATTTGAACGAATCATTGAATTAAAACTTTAAAAAAAACAACATGAAACGGGTACTATTTATCTTATTATTAAGTGCAGCTGTGTCTGTACAGGCACAGGATGGTCCAAGATTGGGCAGACAGCCAGGCGGTCCACCACCACCCAATGAGCCAAGACCTAATATTGAAGCTTTGAAAGTAGCGTATATCACCAAGCAGTTGAATTTAAGTGCTGAAGAAGCTCAAAAATTCTGGCCTGTGCACACAGCTTATATGGGTGAATTAAAAAAAGCAAGAGCAGCCAATAAAGATGCTGAGTTGGCTTTTGAAGAACAGGCATTGGCTATTCGCAAAAAATACAATACCGACTTCAAAAAAATCTTAAGCGGGGATGATCGCGTTAATAAAGTGTTTAAGCTCGATAGAAATTTCAACGACATGATGCGCGAAGAAATGTTGAGAAGAGGTATGAAGCCAAAGGGGCCTGATGGCAGACCAGATAGACCCGAATTAAGAAAACGTTTGATGCAAAGGAATCGTCCGGATTCAACCATCAACAACGACTAGGCTAGAGGATTGAATGATGAAATACCGGGCTGGAAATATCATGGTAAAACAGAAATTTCCAGCCTTTTTCTTTGCCAGTTTCCCACCAGCTCTTGCGAAGCTCCATGCATTTTTTGCCATCAAAGTCGTACTTCGCTACAAAGCGACTTTTCATTTGTTGCAATTGGGGTGCATCATCACCTCCAAAGAAAACAATGGCATCATCTTCTCTGATGAAAAAAACCTGATGATAAGGGCTATGTGCACCAGTTAATTGGTATTCAATATAATGGTCAATGAATCCTTGGTCGTCGTTTAACCACACCACTTTACTGAATTCGGCTAATAATTGAATGTCTTCTTGCACATAAGAGGCAGATCCAATCCCCATGGCATAATCAAACTCTCTTTGTTGCACATAATAGGTAGCGTAAGGGAAAGCCATGAATTGTTCGCCAGTATTGGCTTGTTTGATGGTCATTCCACCAGCATGGTCTTTGTGCAAATGACTCATTAATACTTTGGTGACTTGCGCTGGGGTGTAACCCACTTTTTCTAGATTATGATAGATTTGTGGTACACCATTGGCTAATGTATAACCCAAACCAGTATCTATTAAAATCACATCTTTTTTAGTGATTACAAGAAAGGGTTGTATCTCTACCAATAAGCTTCCAATTGGTCTGCTGTTCAATTGTTCAGTAGCTGTATCAAATGGTACAAAAACTTTTGTTTTATCAATGGTGAAACTGCCTTCGGATAATGGAATAATGGTCATAAATATAAATTAGCGCAATACCATCTGACGGTCTGCATCTAGTCTTAATAAAATAAAAATCAGAATGGTAAATGTGAGTAAAGAAGAACCGCCATAACTCACCAATGGCAATGGAATACCAACAATTGGGAAAAAGCCGATGGTCATGCTAACGTTTACAGCAAAGTGAAAAAATAAAATACTCACAACGCTGTACGCATATACACGACTGAATGTACTTCTTTGGCGTTCCGCTATCTGAACAATGCGATACAATAATGCCAAATAAATGATTAAAAAGATGAGGCATCCTATAAATCCGAATGCTTCTCCTAATGACGTGAATATAAAATCTGTATGTTGCGCAGGAACATATTTTCCACGGGTTTGTGTCCCTTTCAAAAATCCCTTCCCAGCAAAACCTCCAGATCCAATGGCAATCTTACTTTGGCGCACATTGTAGTCGTCTGGTTTTCTGGGTGCTTTTTCATTACCAGCTTTTTGTTTTTTTAAGGATTTGACATTATCTGCACAATTGTAATCCTTACCCACCATGCTGTAGATACGGGTACTTTGGTAACATTCAAATACATTGTTGAAAATATACGGTATCACAAATCGTTGCGTCCCTACACTGATCATCCAGATAAAAATGATGGCAGTAATAATGCCTTTATTTCTTCTGGCTTGCCTGCGGGCAAAATAAATGAGTACAACTGCAATCACGCTCAAAATAATCATCAAAGTATTGGGATCAATAATTAATGAGGCAATGACCAATACACCAAATGAAGAGCCAATGATCAAAATCTGAGCCGGCAAACCTTCTCGATACATCGCAATTAAAAAAGAGCTGTAAACCAAGGCCAAACCCAATTCGTGTTGTAAAATTGAAAGAATAGCAGGCGCAATCGCAATAGCGCCTCCAATCAATTGAAATTTGAGTTTGGTAAAATCTGTTTCCTGTCTGGATAGAAATTTGGCCAGCGCTAATGCAGTAAATATTTTACAGAGTTCTGCTGGCTGTAAATTAAATCCACCACCCATTGGAATCCAACTCTTAGAGCCATTGATGTTTTTACCGATAAAAAAGGTAGCAACCATGAGCAATAGCCCAAAAGCGTACATTAAATTGGCAAAAGCAGTAAACAGTTTACTGTCTGTTAATAAAATAAACGTAGCAACCAGCACACAGAACCCTGCAAAGAACAATTGTTTGCTGTAATTGGTTTTACCCCCAATAAATGACGTGAACCAATTGGTCCCCTCACTGTATTCTACCATGAAAATACAAAGTATACCAATGGCTACTAAAATGGCATAAAGCCAAATCACTGGATAGTCTGCACCCTGAGAAATATTTTTATTTTTCATCATTGTACACGTCCTCCCATTTTTTTTTTTTTTTTTTCACTAAGCAACAGTGCAGCTTTAATTTTGTATTTATCCGTACTGTCTTTTTTGCTGCCCACTGGCTTGCTGCCTTGTTCTAAAATGGCTTCAGTATTATTTTTATTACTTTCTTTGGTACTCTCAGCTTCTTCTTTTTCGGCTGCTTCTTCCATGGCTAATTTGGCAAGCCTTGCTGCTCTTTCTGCGTCTTTACGCGTGTACCAGTTTTTAATAGCTTGTGGAATCAAATTCATATTAGTGACTCTTTCAGCAGTGGCTTTTCCTGCAACACTTAAAGTATCATTTAAGTATTTTTCCATGATCAAACCTGCAATAGGACCTGCCGCAACAGAACCATAACCACCATTTTCAACCACAACAGCTACAGCAATAGTCGGGTTGTCTTTGGGAGCAAAAGCCACAAATAAGGAGTGGTTTTTGCCGTGTGGGTTTTGAGCAGTGCCGGTTTTGGCACAATATTCTATACCAGGTATTTTGATATGCGCAGAAGTTCCATACACTGTTACGTCATGCATCCCGTCATTAACAGCTTGATAATCCTTATCGGCAATATTGGTTACCACATGTTTCTTGCGATATTTATTCATCAATACCGTGTCTTCAATTTGTTCGTTCTCAATACTGTCTACAAAATGTGGGGGATAATAATACCCTCTATTGGCAATGATGCACATTAGGTTGGCCATTTGCAAAGGGGTAGCGGTCATTTTATCTTGACCAATACCTAATGTTAACACACTACAACTGTTCCATCTTCTTGCGCCTCCAAAAAATTTATTGTATACACTGGTGTCAGGAATGCTGGCTTTGTCTTCACTGGGTAGGTCTACTTCTAATCTGCGACCAAGACCAAACGCATTCATGTATTCTTTCCATTTTAAATAACCCTGATTGGGGTTGCCCCATTTTCTGTTATCCAATGCTTTTCTAAATACATCTGAAAAGTAGGAATTACAAGAGTTTGCCAAGGCCAGTCTTAAATTGGCTGCGTGGCCCGCATTGCTGTGTTCACATCTTACAAATACGCCCCCACAAGCCCCATATCCGCCGCCACAACCAACACCATAGTCGGCATCAATCAAACCCTGGTCTAATGCAACCAAAGCACCCAGTGGTTTAAAAGTGGATCCAGGCGGGTATTGACCTTTAATGGCTCTATTATACATTGGCTTCGCCGTGTCCATGACCATTCTTCCCCAATTTTTTCTTCGGGCATTCCCCGTTAGCACATTAGGATTATATGTTGGGCTAGATACCATCGTGATGATGCCCCCTGTTTTAGGGTTAATGGCAACCGCACTGCCGATTTTATTTTGTAAGAGTTGTTCCGCCAGTTGTTGTACTTCTACGTCGATGCTGGTAAATAAATTTCTACCAGCTACAGGTATGGTATCAAAAATGCCATTTTCATACGGCCCTTGAATTCTACTTTTATTGTCTCTAATGAAACGCTTGATGCCACGCTGTCCCATCAAAATAGATTCATAGGTTTTTTCTAAGCCACTCATGCCTGCATAGTCGCCCATTTCATACCCTAAATGCTTATATTTTCTTAAATAACTGGTATCTACTTCTGCAATATAGCCCAACAATTGGGCGGCTGTATTAAATGGATAAGTTCTAACTGAACGTTCGCTTAATACAAAGCCCGGAAACTTATACATATTCTCTGTAAGCTTTGCATACAACTCAGCACTTAACAAAGGTTCAAAAACACTGGGGCGAACACGGGTATTTTTGAAAATTAAATCGAGCATTCTTTTTTTATACTCTGCGGTATCAATGCCTAGAATCGCGCAAAGTGAAGCCGTATCGGTCCCTTTAGACTCTGCTGGCGTTACGACCAAATCGAAACTGATGGTATTTTCTAGTAAAGCTCTTTTTTTACGGTCAAAAATAATACCTCTATCTGGGTAAATGATTTTACGATAGATGGCGTTGTTTTCTGCTGCTAGCTTGTATTCTGACGAAAAAAGCTGCAAGTTAATTAACTGAAAAGTGATGATTAAAAATACAGCACCAATAATGATTTGGACAACCCTGCCACGGCTTTGATTAAATACGGACATATAAAGTGAAGCGTTGATTATGTCAACGAATCAAAATTAGTATTTGTTTGTGAACTGAACGGGTAAATAAGTTGGTTACTTATTCGTTCTGTATTTAGCTTTTCTATTGAACAGCATTTCCGCTAAAAAAATCAACAGTAAACTTATACCGGTGGTACCACTCACTTTTCCTAAGAAATAGGTAAAACTGCCAAACTGAAGCCATTCCAATAAGACCAGATAAAAATGATGTATAAAAGTGAGTAACCCAATATACAAACTGAATGGTGCCCATCCCATGCTTTTGATGCTGGGTTCAACATAACTCTGTTCAGTTGTTTCTTGAGGAATTAATAAGCTCAATAAAAAAGGTCTGATGTACCCGATTAACGTACAAGCTGCGGCGTGTAAACCCATGGTGCCTGTAAAAAAATCCATGGTTAATCCAAACAAAAAAGACAGCAATAACACATTCCAACGCCCCATTTTAAAAGGCAGCCAAAGAATGTATAAAAAATACAGATAGGGAACAATAAACTGGTGAAGTGCGGGAATCTTATTCAGTACAAATTCTTGTAACAGAATGAAAAAAGCAAAACGGACTATATTGATGAATAGGTTACTCATTGTTGCTGATTTCTGTTTTCCAGTTCAATTTGTTCATTGTAACGCGTATTGTAAATCACGTCAACTGCTTGAAGGGTAAAGAAGTTTGTAGCAGTTTTAATTTTAAGGGTGTAGTAGTTAGTAGCAGGGTCTTCAGTAATCGATGCCACTCTGCCAATCATTAAGTTAGAAGGGAAATTAGCTGAATAAGCACTGGTTAATACCGTATCACCCTTTACAACTTTAGCACTTTTAGAAATATTTCTAAGAATTAGAATAGACGGATCAGCCCCATCCCATTCAATACTACCCGTGGTTTTGTCTTTCTTCAGCATGGCAGAAACCTTGCTGTTCCTATGCAACAAACTCATCACTTTACTGATATTGGCAGATGCGTCCACTACTACGCCCACAATACCACTAGGGCCTACAACAGCCATCCCTTTCTTGATGCCCTGGTCACTGCCTCTTTCTAGCATGAGGTAATTGTTTTGCAGGGTATAAGAGTTGCCAATCACTTTTGCAGGCAAATAAATAAACTTCCTTTTTCTACCAAGTGTATCGGTGTATAAGCTGTCTGTAATTGATTGTACCGTTGTATCTGGCGAAACAAAATTGGTTGTTAATGCATTTCTTAATCTGGTATTTTCTTCTGCGAGTTTTTGGTTGGCTTCTTTTAAATTAAAATACTGCTGAAGATTGGCATAACGGCTGTTAAAATAGCCAGTGACTTCAAACACCGAACCTGCAAAATAGGTTTCATGTGTTTTGCTTGATTTAGTCAACATAACAATACATAGAATTTGCAGCAGCAAAAAGCTGAGGAAATTAAAGTATTGCCGTATGAACAGAAAAATATTTTTCAAAGCCGATTAGCTGTTCTATCTCATGATGAATGGGAAACGCTGGTAGTTCTTTAACGCAAGCCCAGTACCGCGTACCACACTTTTAAGTGGATCATCGGCAACATGAACTGGTAATTTAATTTTTGCACTTAAGCGCTTGTCTAAACCACGAAGGAGGGCTCCTCCACCAGTCAGGTATAATCCCCTCCGGTAAATATCTGCAGCCAATTCAGGTGGTGTAGTTTCCAATGCTTTCAAAATGGCTTCTTCAATTTTGAAAATACTTTTATCCAACGCTTCAGCAATTTCTTGATAACTCACCATGATTTGTTTGGGAATACCAGTTACCAAGTCACGACCATTAACTGGCATGTCTTCTGGCGGGTTATCCAAATCTTTCATGGCAGCGCCTACATTGATTTTAATTTGTTCGGCAGTACGTTCACCAATAAGCAAACTGTGGTATCTTCTGAGGGCTTCCATAATGTCAGCCGTAAATTCATCACCTGCAATACGAATACTTTGGTCGCAAACAATACCCGCTAAGGCAATCACGGTAATACCTGTGGTGCCACCACCAATATCAATGATCATATTACCTACAGGTTCTTCAACATCAATACCAATACCTAGAGCAGCAGCCATTGGTTCGTGAATCATGTACACTTCTTTGGCACCAGCTTGTTCAGCACTGTCTCTTACCGCACGCTTTTCTACCTCAGTAATAGATGAAGGAATACAAATCACCATTCTCCAACTTGGGGGAAACAAAGGCTTCTTGGGATAAATCATTTTCATTAACTCACGGATCATTAACTCCGCAGCGTTAAAGTCTGCAATTACACCATCTTTTAAAGGTCTGATGGTTCTGATGCTTTCATGTGTTTTTTCGTGCATCATTAACGCTTTCTTGCCAACCGCCAACACTTCTTTCATATTGTTGCGGTTTAAGGCAACAATAGAAGGTTCGTTAACAACTACATCATCGTTATGAATGATCAGGGTATTGGCAGTACCCAAGTCCATCGCTATTTCCTGAGTAAAAAAATTAAATAATCCCATTGTATGGTTCTGTTCTTAAGTGTATTAAAGCTATTGTTACAAAGGTGCTTGAAATTAGTGGAATTAACAAGGGAATTCAAATCCAATATCATTTCTAAAATACATGCCCTCAAATGAAATTTGTGCAAGTACAGATTTTGATTGCTCAACTGCTTCTGCAATATTTCCACCATAAGAAGTTACTGCTAAAACCCTGCCACCATTTGTTAAAACAGCGTCACCTGCTTGACTGGTACCAGCATGAAAAATCATAGAATCCTTTGGTATCAGCTCTTTCGGCGGAAATTGGATGGGTTTGTTTTTTTCATAACTGCCTGGATAACCACCGCTAACTGCCATAATGGTGGCAGCGCTGCGTTCATCAAAGCTGATATTGGCATCCTCAAGGGTGCCATTGTCCATGGCTGCAAATAACGCAACCAAATCGGTTTGAAGACGTGGCAAAACCACTTCGGTTTCAGGATCACCTAAGCGGCAATTATACTCAATCACGATTGGGTCACCATTGACGTTCATTAAACCAAAAAAGATAAAACCATGGTATTCTAGGCCTTCTTTAGCCAATCCTTCCACCGTTTTTCGAATAATACGGTCCTCTGTTTTTTTCATGAAAGCCGCATCCATAAAAGGAACTGGGCTTACACAGCCCATGCCGCCGGTATTTAAGCCGGTATCGCCTACACCAATGCGTTTGTAGTCTTTGGCATGGCCAATAATATGGTATGCTTCCCCATTGGTTAAGGCAAAAACGCTGACTTCAATGCCTTCCAAAAAGGCTTCAATCACCACTTTTTCACTGGCAGCCCCAAATTGTTTGCCTACAATCATTTCATCAAAACAGGCCAAAGCTTCTGCCGTAGTAGCGGCAATCACAACGCCTTTGCCAGCTGCTAATCCATCGGCTTTTAATACGATGGGCAAGGGGTGGTTTTGAATATAGCGTCTGCCTTCTTCAATGGAATCAGCTGTAAACTCGGCATATGCAGCGGTTGGAATGCCATGCCTTTGCATGAATTGCTTACTAAATGCTTTACTGCCTTCTAGTTGGGCTGCCGCTTTAGATGGGCCTACCACAATGATATGGTTCAAGGATGGGTCAGCCTGAAAAACATCATAAATGCCTTTAACTAAGGGCTCTTCGGGTCCAACTACCAACATATTAATCTGGTGTGTTACACAAGCGGCTTTAATGGCATCAAAATCGGTTACGGCAATGTTTAGATTGTTACCAAACGCAGCTGTGCCTGCATTTCCGGGGGCAATAAACAACTGGTCACAATGATGACTTTGCGTCATTTTCCAAGCTAATGCGTGTTCACGGCCACCGCTGCCTAAGAGTAGAATATTCATGAAAGCTAAATTGGTTGCGAAAATAACCCATCAATTTCACTTTTATCACTATTTTGAGCCATTAACGAAAATGACTGCTATGACTGAAAAAAAGACATCAATTGCGCATCCAAAAGGACTCTATGTATTGTTTGCAACAGAAATGTGGGAGCGCTTTAACTATTACGGCATGAGAGCCATTTTGGTCTTGTTCATGACCAAAGCATTGATGTTTGATAAGGTATTTGCCTCAAATTTATATGGCAGTTATACAGGGTTGGTGTATTTAACCCCATTGGTGGGTGGTTATATTGCTGACCGATACTGGGGCAATAAACGGTCCATTTTAGTGGGTGGCTTGGTAATGGCCATTGGTGAATTCATATTGTTTTTTTGTGGTACACTCTATGAAAGCAATCCCGAATTATCATCTTGGTTGTTTTTTTCAGGGCTAGGATTCATGATTGCAGGCAATGGTTTTTTTAAACCCAATATTTCCTCCTTGGTGGGGCAATTGTATGCCAAAGGCGATACCAGAACCGATTCGGCCTATACCATATTTTATATGGGGATTAATGTGGGCGGGGCTTTGGGGCCGTTTGTATGTGGTTTGGTAGGCGATACAGGCAATCCAGCAGATTTTAAATGGGCATTTTTGGCCGGGGGGATTGGAATGCTCTTGGGTGTAGCTACCCTTAAATTATTGCACAACAAATATGTGGTAGACCCTGCTGGAAAAGTATTAGGCCTTACACCAGACAATGTACCAACCAAATTTTTGAAACCATTCTTTGTATTTGGATCACTACTGGCATTTTCATTAGTGACAATCGGATTAATTTATGCCGATGTTAAAATATTCAGCTATCTATTTTATTTATTGATTGCCAGTATTCTTTTGATAGCCTACATTGTATTTTCAGATAAATCACTCAGCAGTTTAGAGAAGAAAAAAGTTGGGGTCATTTTCACCGTATCCTTTTTTGTGATTTTCTTTTGGAGTGCATTTGAACAAGCAGGGGCATCACTCACTTTTTTTGCAGAAGAGCAAACGAATAGAGACTTAGGGTTCTATGTGGTACCATCTAGTTTCTTTCAATCGTTGAACTCCACATTTGTAGTAATACTCGCGCCCATATTTGCATTCCTCTGGTTAAAGATGGGCAAGCGCGAACCATCTTCACCCACAAAAATGGCGATGGGCTTATTCTTATTGGCATTGGGTTATTTATGGATTGCGTTTGGTGTAAAAGACGTACAGCCCGGTGTTAAAGTCAGTATGATTTGGTTAACTGGGATGTACTTTATGCATACCAGTGGCGAATTGTGTTTGTCACCCATTGGTCTGTCATTGGTGAATAAATTAGCCCCCATAAAATTTGCTTCCTTATTAATGGCTGTATGGTTTACTGCCAATGCATTCGCCAATAAATTAGCAGGTGTATTAAGTGCCTTGTATCCTGATGGAAAAACAACTTATGTGATGGGAATTGCCATCACAAATTTGAATGACTACTTCATGATGTTTGTGGTAATGGCTGGAACTGCATCTATTATCTTGTTTATATTAGCGAGTAAGCTTAAAAAAATGATGGATTAAACTTTAAATTTCTAATTATGTCGCAACCAACCAAGCAATTCAAACCCTTTGTGGCTCCTGAATCAAATATGAAGGAATTAACGGTCAAGTCTATATTGGTCGGCAGTTTATTTGGAGTCATTTTTGGCGCAGCCACGGTATATCTTGCATTAAAAGCAGGCTTAACGGTTTCTGCATCCATACCAATTGCAGTGATTGCCATCACTTTGGGGCGTAAGTTTTTAAAGACCACCATTCTGGAGAATAATATTATACAAACCACAGGATCGGCGGGAGAAAGTATAGCAGCAGGCGTAGCATTTACTTTACCTGGATTTTTATTTTTATCCTCACCTGATAGTGCGGAATATTTTAATTATTTAACCATTTTAATCTTAGCGATTGTAGGTGGATTACTCGGTACTTTATTAATGGTGCCTTTGCGAAAAGCATTGATAGTAAACGAACACGACAACCTACCTTATCCAGAAGGCACAGCATGCGGAGATGTTTTAAAAGCAGGTGAAAAAGGCGGTGATTTTGCCAAGACAGCTTTTTGGGGATTGGGGGTAGCCTTTGTTTATGCCTTGTTACAAAAAGTATTACACGTCATTGCAGAAACACCTTATTACGCTACACAGCAAATCAATAAATTTTTTCCATCCGCCAAAGTAAGTGGAGAAATTACGCCAGAGTATTTAGGCGTTGGGTACATTATTGGACCAAAGATTGGTGGCGTATTGGTAGCAGGCGGCGTATTAAGTTGGTTGGTTTTTATTCCATTGTTTTCATCCCTGGTTCCACCCGATATGATTGCAGCACAATTAGTGAAACTGGGGTACTTGGCTGATATAGCCGTAGCTGGTGGAAAAGGCGGTTGGGATCCCGTAGCACATACCTTTAAAGATTTTTCATCTGCTGTCTATTACGCTTATATCAGACAGATTGGGGCAGGCACAGTGGCTGCTGGTGGCATCATTACATTGATAAAAACAGTACCAACAATTGTTAAATCAGTGAAAGGATCGGTCGCTTCTTTAAAAGCGGAAAATGGCGAGAACGCCAACGCTGTATTAAGAACAGAAAAAGACTTGAGTTTAAAAGTAGTTGGCTTAGGAACAGTAGGATTAATTTTATTAATCACTTTATTACCGCAAGTGCCTGGTGACAGTGTGTTACAGAAATTATTGATTGGCGTATTGGTCATCATTTTTGGTGCATTATTTGTAACCGTTTCTTCTAGAATTGTTGGATTGATTGGCTCGTCTAATAACCCCATCAGCGGAATGACCATTGCTACTGTAATGGGTACCAGTTTAATTTTTTTAAGTGTTGGTTGGACCGGTCAAAGCTTTGAGCCATTGGTATTGGTAGTAGGCGGCATGATATGTATTGCTGCAGCGAATGCTGGTGCAACATCCCAAGATTTAAAGAGCGGCTACATTGTAGGGGCAACGCCGCGGAATCAACAAATTGCTTTATTTGTAGGTGCGATTGTTTCATCCATTGTGATTGGATTAACCGTGAAATTTTTAGATAAGCCTAGCACCGAAATGATTAGCCAAGGCATCAATCATGCCATTGGTACAGAAAAATATCCAGCACCACAGGCTACATTAATGGCTACGTTAATTAAAGGCATTCTTTCGCAAAATCTAGATTGGCAATATGTTTTTGCTGGCGTATTCTTAGCCATTACTATGGAATTATGTGGCATTAAATCCTTGAGTTTTGCGGTGGGAGCATACCTGCCGCTGGCAACAACTTTGCCCATCTTCTTGGGCGGTGCTATTAGAGGAATAGTAGAAAGCAAACAGAAAAAAGCCAATCAACAGCTCAGTGCAGAGGAAGAGGAATTGGGCAAGGGCAATTTATTTGCCACAGGGTTAGTAGCTGGAGGTGCCGTAGCTGGTGTGATTATTGCCTTTGTTTCTGGGTCAGCATCTGGAGAAAAATTCTTGTCAGCTGTAAGCCAAGAAGAAGGCTTGGTGCATCTCCTTTCGGAGAATGGGTATTTCTTATTGGGCACTTTGTTTTTTGCTTCAATGGCGGGCATCCTTTATAAGGTAGCTGTCAAAAAATAACATTTCGCAGGTTAAACCTTTGATTCGTTTAACTATCTTACTGCAAATACATTACATGACATTTGCAAGAGTTGGTCTATTGGCTTTGGCCATGGTTACCATCGTCGGGTTGAGCGCCTTTAAAACCGAGCCAATTCCATATAAAAAATATGGGTATACGCCTGCACAGGCTGCGGCGAAATTATTGGATCGATTTAGTTTTGGCGCAAAACCAGGTCAAGTAGAAGCGGTGGTTAACATGGGTATTGAAAATTGGTTGGAGCAACAATTGGCTGCTAATCAACCCAACGAAGCGTTAAACAAAAGACTGGCTGCATTTAAATCTTTATCACTTTCAAATGATACCATTGTCAATACTTATTTAAATGCAGGCCAAGTCATTCGGATGGCCACTAGAAAAGGCATCATCAATAAAGATTCCATTAAGGGGGATCCAAAAGAATACAGAGCGCAAGTTCAAGAAATCATGGAGCAAGAAGGGTATAAACCCATTGCCGAATTACATCGCGAATTGGTCAATCAAAAAGTATTAAGTGCTGCATACAGCAATAATCAATTGCAAGAAGTGCTCACCGATTTTTGGTTCAATCATTTTAATGTGTCTGTCACCAAGAATCAATGCCAACAATATGTGTATACCTATGAGCGAGATGCCATCCGGCCCAATGTAATGGGAAAATTCAAGGCTTTGTTATTGGCTACTGCACAACACCCGGCTATGTTAGAGTATTTAGACAATGCAAGTAGTGTAAGCATCAAAAATAATCCAAGGGCTAATATGGCAGCCCCAAGAAATACACGCGGCTTAAATGAAAATTATGCACGTGAAGTAATGGAATTGCATACGTTGGGTGTAGATGGTGGATACACACAAGCAGATGTTACAGCAGTAGCAAGAGCCTTAACAGGATGGGCTGTGATGCCATTGGCAAAAGATGCCCCAGCCAGAAATCTATTAGAACGGTTGAACCCAGAGCAATTACGCAAACGTGGATTTGTATTGCAAGGTGATTTTTTATTTAGAGCAGACCAACATGATAATGAACCGAAGCTCATTTTAAATAAAAGCTTTCCAGCCAATGGTGGATATCAGGAAGGGGTTGATGTATTGACCATGTTGGCAGAACATCCTTCAACCGCTAAATTCATCTGTACCAAATTAGCTACCAGATTCGTGAGTGATACACCCTCGGCTGCATTGGTAAAGACTATGGTCAAAACATTCTTGTCAACCGATGGTGATATCAAAGAAGTGTTGCGGACCATGGTGTATGATCCTGCCTTCTGGAAAAAATCGGTTTCACATGAAAAAGTAAAGTCGCCTTTTGAAATGGTGATTAGTGCGGTAAGGGCAACCAATGCACAAATCCTGCAACCTTTTCAATTGTTTAATTGGTGTACCAAAATGGGGCAACGGTTTTATTATTACCAAGCACCCACTGGATTTCCTGATAGAGCATCAAATTGGATCAATACGGGTGCATTGCTTAACAGAATGAATTTTGGATTGGCGTTTGCTTCACAAAAAATTCCTGGCGTGCGAATGGATTTGGCCGCTTTAAACAATTACCATGAACCAGAAAGTGCAATTGATGCGTTGACGGTGTATAGCAATATCTTATTGCCACAACGTGATCATGCAGCGAATATTAAACGATTGATTCCGTTGGTAAACGATGAAGGCGTGGAAGAAAAAATTAGTAAAGCTGCAACAATCGATAAAGCAGCAGAACAAATGACTTTTGATAAGGGCACAAAAAACATGTTGTCACAAGTAGTAGGAATCATTATTGGCTCACCCGAATTTCAAAGAAAATAATATGACCAGTAGAAGAGCATTCATGCGATCAGGTGCAATGGCACTATTTGCAACCGGCATTGCAGGAGGGATACCTGCATTTATCACTCGAGCGGCTGCTGCAGGAATGCCCCCTGCTCCCTACAAAAAAAATAAAGTATTGGTATGCATATTCCAAAGAGGCGCCATGGATGGATTGATGGCTGTTACGCCATTTACTGATATGGCCTTGAAAGAAGCTAGGCCAACACTTTTTATGGATCCCACGAATGGTGCGGGTAAATTATTTGATTTGGATGGGCAGTTTGGATTGCATCCCAGCTTTGCATCATTGCAACCATTTTTCGCAGACAAAAGATTAGCCATTGCACATGGAGTAGGTAGTCCGAATAATACCCGAAGCCATTTTGATGCACAAGATTATATGGAATCGGGCACACCATTTAGTAAGAGTACTTCGAGTGGTTGGTTAAATAGAGCCGTAGGTTTAATGGGTCATGATGCCAGTCCTTTTAGGGCAGTGAGCATTACAGGCGCATTGCCAAGAAGTTTATATGGGAGCCAAGAAGCACTTGCCATTAGTAACCTAGCAGACTTTGCCCTTCAAACCAAGGGGAACCCCATGGCTGCCAATCTAACTGCAGGCTCTTTTGAAGAATTGTATGAACAAACCAGTAATCGGTTACTCAATCGTGCAGGTAAAGAAAGTTTTGAAGCATTAAAAATGCTCAACGTAAATGGTATCAAAAATTATCAACCTGTTGCAGGAGTAGTATACCCCAATAGTCCACTCGGTAATGCATTAAAACAAATTGCGGTACTCATTAAAATGAATATAGGATTGGAAGTAGCATTTGCAGAAAGTGGGGGATGGGATACACATTTTAACCAAGGCACCCTCAACGGTGTATTCGCTCGCAATGTGCGAGACTTTAGCGATGGTATTGCCGCATTCTGGAATGATAT
>JAIXYL010000174.1 GCA_027490265.1 Sediminibacterium sp. | reverse complement strand
GGTGGGTATGTAAAACAATTGGGGTATTGTGAATATAAGAAGGAAAAGTGATATGACGAAATATTTGTATGATTTTTCTCGCTTGTAGGTGAGGTGAGGAATTGCCAGCTTCGCTTGGCTCAGCTGTCAGTCCTTGTTGGGGGGCTTTACACAAAACCTTCAGCGGCCTTGCCGCTGTGGTTTTTTATACTCATCCGCTCCAGCAAGCGAGCTTGCTTCGCGTCTTCGCATAAAAAAACCCCTCAACTGCGTTGAGAGGTTTTGTGTAGCGAGGATGGGAATTGAACCCATCACCTCAGGGTTATGAATCCTGCGCTCTAACCAACTGAGCTACCTCGCCGGATATTCGTATTCGGGGTGCAAATATAGGGGGTTTAGGTAAAAAGAAAAAGCTAGTAGTTCAACAATTTGCCAATTCGTTCGGCTACTTTGTTGGCGGTTGGTAGCATCGCTGATTCTAAAGCCACGTTTATGGGTACGGCGGGCAAGTTTTTGGCGCCCATGACTTCTACTTTGGCGTCTAAAAAATGGTAGCAATCGTTAGAAATGCGTAGCGACAGCGCTTCCGCAAATGAGTTATTCTGTTGTTCCTCACTCAACACCAATACTTTGCCGTGGCGTTTCACTGCGTTGAATACGGTGTCTTCGTCTAGTGGGAATAAGGTTCTTAAATCTACTATCTCTACTTGTCCTGGGAAGCGCTCTGCAGCGGCTCTGGCCCAATACACGCCCATGCCGTATGTGATCACACAAATGGTTTGTCCCTTTCTTACTTGATCGATGTCGGCGGGTACAATTACATTGGCTTTGCCCAATGGTAAGATATAATCCTTTGATGGTTCTGCGGTTCTGGCGGCATCTGTGCCGGGTACTTTGCTCCAATACAATCCCTTGTGCTCTAGCATGATCACGGGGTTGGGATCTAGGAATGCGGCTTTCATCAATCCCTTCATATCTGCCGCATTTGATGGATACACTACTTTAATGCCTTTGATGCTCAACAATGTGCTTTCGATACTGCCGCTATGATATGGCCCGCCGCCGCCATAGGCGCCGACTGGTACGCGCAGCAACATTTGTACGGGATATTTGCCGTTCGATAAATAGCATGACTTTGATACTTCCGTTACCAACTGGTTAAAGCCCGGGTAAATATAATCGCCGAACTGTATCTCCACGATGGGTTTCATGCCCATGGCCGATAAACCAACTGTTGAGCCGATTATATACGCTTCTTGTATCGCTGTGTTGAATACGCGGTTGTCGCCATATTTTTCTGCCAGTGTTGCGGCTTCTCTGAACACACCGCCCAATCTGCCGCCCACGTCTTGGCCATATAAGATGGCTTCTTCGTGTTCTTCCATTAATTCGTCTATCGCGTGTAAAGCCGCGTCTACCATGAGGATGCGCTCTGCGCCCTTGGGTACGCGCTCGCCTCTTTCTTCTCTTACTGGTGTGGGCACAAATACATGTTCTTCCACCGATCTGATATCGGGTTCGGCTGCGGCTTGTGCGCGTTTAAAATCTTCCAATACCAAATCCAAAGCATCGGCTTCTATCTGATTGATTTCTGAATCGGTAAAGCCTACCCCTGTTAACAAGATTCTGAGTTTAGGGATGGGATCGTATAAGCCGTGTTTTAATAGGTCTTCGCGGCTGCGGTAAAATTCTTTTCTAACCCCACTGGTATGGTGTCCTAACAACGGCACTTTCGCATGCACCAATACGGGCTTGCGCTCGTTGCGGGCATAGTTCACCGCTTGTTCCATGGTTTCAAAGCATCGCATGAAATCACTGCCGTCTACTTGCATGCGCTTTAATCCCTTAAAGCCACAAGCATATTCATAGGCATTCATGGTTCTGATTTCATCCGCCGTAGCACTGATGCTCCACTGATTGTCTTGCACCAAATACACAATGGGCAATTGCTTCAATACCGCAAACTGTAAGGCTTCACTCACTTCTCCTTCACTCATACAACCATCGCCTAAGGAACATACCACCACAGGTGATTTGCCATCGGATGATTTTCTTAATCTGCCCGGTAAATTCTTTTCTAAATGTTGCACCCCCTGCGCCAATCCTGTAGTGGGGATGGCTTGCATACCCGTTGCACTACTTTGGTGGATGATGGAGGGTCTGGTTTCGTCTTTGCTGCTTGGATGGCAATAATAAGATCGGCCGCCTGAGAAGGGGTCGTCTTTTTTGGCCAATAATTGCAACATCAACTCGTATGGTGTAAAGCCTACGGCCAACATTAAACTGTCGTCTCTATAATAAGGGCTCACCCAGTCGCATGGCTCCAATTGCAGGCCTGTAGCCAATTGTATGGCTTCATGCCCCCTTGAAGTTGAATGCACATACTTACATACCGCACGATTGGCATCGTAGGTTTCATTCATAGACTTTGCAGTCATCATGAGTTTGTAAGCTTGTAATAAGATACTGGGTGTTAGCATTATTTTATCTCGAGTTCAAATAATTTATTCGTTTCTAAAAATCCTTCTAATTGATCGCCTACCACACATTCCCCTACGCCCGCTGGTGTACCCGTGTAAATCATGTCACCTATATTTAACGAGAAATACCCGGATATATGCGACACGATATGATCAAAGGAAAAAATCATATCGCTCGTATCGCCTAACTGCACTTGTTCTTGGTTCTTCTTGAGTGAAAAATGAATGGGGGCCGCTCGCATCTCATCAGTTAACATCACCCACTCCCCTGCTACTGCTGAATGATCCCAGGCTTTCGCTTTCTCCCAGGGCAATCCCTTCTTTTTTAAATTGGCTTGTATATCTCTAGCAGTAAAATCGATGCCCACTGTAATGGCATCATAGTATTTGCTGGCTTGCTGTTCTGGAATGTATTTGCCGTTTTTTGATACGCGCAGTACCAGTTCAGCTTCGTAATGTAATTCGTTGGAAAACTCTGGGTAATAAAATGGCGTATTAGGCTGCAAG
>JAIXYL010000111.1 GCA_027490265.1 Sediminibacterium sp. | reverse complement strand
TAAAAGAAATGCTGACATTGACTTGACTTCTGAAAAAATCAACTTGTCTGTTAAAGGACGCAGCGAATTCACAGCAGGAATGATTGGTGAACAAACACCAAGCTTCCAAGTAATGAATCCTGAATTGTTGATTTGCACAATGGATCCAACAGCTAAGTTAGACATTGAATTGACCATTGCAAGAGGTCGTGGATATGTACCTGCTGAAGAAAATAAAGTAAAAGATGCACCATTCGGATACATCGCTATCGATTCTATTCACACACCAATCAAGAACGTGAAATACGCTATTGAAAACTACCGTGTTGAACAAAGAACCGACTACGAAAAATTAATCTTAGATGTTGCTACTGATGGCACTATTCATCCTGAAGATGCTGTTAAGCAAGCGTCTCGTATTCTGATTCAGCATTTGATGATCATTACTGATGAAAACATCACTTTTGACAACAAAGAAGATAAGAAAGAAGATGTAGTGGATGAGCACGTATTACAATTACGTAAAGTATTGAAAACACCTTTAGAAGATTTAGATCTTTCTGTTCGTGCATTCAATTGCTTGAAAGCTGCTAAAATTAATAGCTTAAGTGAATTGGTTCAGTATGAGCAAGAAGATTTGATGAAGTTTAGAAACTTCGGTCAAAAATCTTTATCAGAAATTGAACAAGTATTAACTGAAAGAGGTCTAAGCTTCGGCATGGATCTTGGAAAACTTGGTTTAGATAATTTAGATAATTAATTATTCACGCTGCTTCTATCATATTAGAATCGGCACCCTCCACAAATCCTGACACGGTGTGGAGTTAAAACTTAAATGTCATGCGTCACGGAGACAAAATCAACAACCTAGGCCGTAAAAAGGCACACAGAGTCGCTTTATTGCAAAACCTTGCAAGTCAGCTTATCACGCATAAGCGTATCGTTACAACTTTGGCAAAAGCCAAAGCGTTAAGAGCTTATGTAGAACCATTGATTACCAAAACTAAAAAGAACGAATCTGCATTACAGATTAGTCACAATCACCGTTTGGTATTTGCTGAATTACAAGACAAAGCTGCAGTTAAAGAATTGTTCACTGTTGTAGGTCCAAAAGTTGCTTCTCGTCCGGGTGGCTACACTCGTATTTTGAAACTCGGCATTCGTCCGGGTGACAACGCAGAAAAAGCAATGATTGAATTAGTAGATTTCAATGAAATCTATGGTAAATCTGTTGCTACTGCAACTGAGCCAGCTAAGAAAACTCGTCGTAGTCGCGCTCCTAAAAAAGCTGAAAACGAAGAAACTGTAGTTGCTCCTGAAGCTACTTCAACTGAAGAAAAAGCCGCTGAATAATCTATGAAGTGGTGTTAATGATAAAAGGCAAAATCGTTTCGGTTTTGCCTTTTTTGCTATCATCAATGTTAGCAACTTGATTGGTTTTTTTAATAAAATTGAATTTCTTTTGCACTCATAAATGCACTTATGCCACAGTCTACTGCTTCTAGAAAACCCGCTGTTTTAATTCTTGCTGATGGACATGTTTTTCATGGAATGTCTTTTGGTAAAATCGGTACCGCAACTGGTGAAATTTGTTTCAACACTGGTATGACAGGCTATCAAGAAGTTTTTACGGATCCGAGTTATACGGGTCAAGTATTGATCATGAATACGGTGCATATTGGCAACTATGGGGTCAAAGACACGGATGTTGAAAGCAGCTCTGTAAAAATTCATGGTTTGATTGCTAGAAATTTAGAAGCACAATACAGTAGACATCAAGCTAATCAAGATTTGGACGCCTATTTGGTCTCAAACAATATAGTAGCCATTGATGGCATTGATACCCGTGCTTTAGTGGCACATATCAGAACAGAGGGTGCTATGAATTGTATCATTTCATCGGAAGATCTATCTGTAGATCAATTGAAAGAACAATTGAAAGCAGTACCCAATATGGATGGGCAAGAATTAGCCAGCACAGTGAGTACAGCTACTGAATATGAAATGGGGGATGCTAATTCTGCCATTAAAGTTTCCGTTTTAGACTTTGGAGTAAAGCAACATATTCTTCAATGCTTGGTGAGCAGAGGCGCACATATTCGCGTTCATCCGGCTAAAACCACATTGAGTAGGTTAAAAGAATTTAATCCAACAGGCTATTTTATTTCAAATGGCCCAGGTGACCCAGCTGCAATGCCATATGCAGTCACAACGGTGAAAGAAATTTTAGCTGAGAAAAAGCCTGTGTTTGGCATTTGTTTGGGGCATCAATTATTAGCGCTGGCTAATGATATCCCAACTTTTAAGATGCACCATGGACACAGAGGCTTAAATCACCCCGTAAAAAATATCATTACTGGGCAATGCGAAATTACCACCCAAAACCATGGTTTCGGGGTTGACCCAATTGCCGTGAAACAACACCCAAATGTTGAAGTAACGCATGTTAATCTGAATGACGACTCTATTGAAGGGATCCGTTTAAAAGACCGTCCGGCATTCAGTGTGCAGTATCATCCTGAAAGTACGCCTGGCCCGCATGATAGCCGTTATTTATTTGACCGTTTTGTTGAAATGATGCAGTAATTTCAGGGTATGAAAATTGTCATCATCAATGGCCCCAACCTTAATTTGTTAGGGAAACGTGAGCCCGGTATTTATGGAGATTTGTCTTTTGACCAATACTTTGCGCAATTGCAGGATCAGTTTAAGCACATTGAATTGGTCTATTTTCAATCGAATATTGAAGGTGAAATCATTGATGCATTACAATTGCACGGCTTCAATGCCGATGGTATTGTCATCAATCCTGGTGGGTATACACATACCAGTGTGGCAATAGGGGATGCCATTGCCGCCATTCAAGCTCCTGTGATTGAAGTGCATATCAGTAATATTCATGCAAGAGAATCATTTAGACAATTATCGCATGTTTCTGCCAAAGCCAAGGGAACCATTGCAGGCCTAGGGCTTCATGGGTATTCATTGGCAATCAATTGGTTCTTACAGGCATTATAAGCTTTTTGCGTACATTAGTTTCAAAATTTAACCAGCTTCCCCCATGCTGTTGGGCAAATCATATACAAAACCAGTCCTTTATCTGATTGGCATCAGTTTCCTGATTAAATGCATGCTCGCCCCTTTTTTGGAGTTGGGCAATGATGAAGTGTACTATTGGACCTATTTGTTAAGGCCTGATTGGAATTATTTTGACCATCCTCCAATGGTAGGATGGATGATGCGTGTATTTAGCTTGAATGGTTGGTGGGCTTCTGAATTATCGTTGCGACTGGGCAGTATGGTAGGTGCTGCAATATCAACTTGGTTTATTTTTAAAACAGGGAAGCTCTTATCGAGTGAAAGGTTGGGATGGTATGCAGCCATCATGTATACGGCTTCGGTATACACGGGGTTTATCGCTGGATTTTTTATTCTTCCAGATTCGCCTCAAATGCCTTTTTGGACTGGGGCGCTCTATATTATGGCGCACTTAATATTGCGCAAGTCTGATGAAAACAATTGGTCAATTTGGTTATTATTAGGCTTAGTCATTGGTCTTGCTGCACTCTGTAAAGTGCATGCTCTTTTCTTGTGGGCTGGCTTTGGGTTGTTTATTTTATTGCAAAAAAGACATTGGTTGGCCAATCCAAGATTGTATGTAGCAGCTTTAGTGACCCTTATATGTTTAGTGCCAATTTTGTATTGGAATATTCAATATGATTTTATTACTTATCGATTTCACTCTGAAAGAGTTAATCATACTGGGTTACAATTTGATGCTTTTTTACAAGAGCTTATTGGGGAAATGGCTTATCAAAATCCCATTATTTTTTTCATCACATGGATGGCAGTGATCTTCTTGACCATCAGTAAAATTAAGTTTAGACAACAAAGAATAGGGGTTTGGTTATTGTGCATGAGCTTACCCATGATATTGGTGTTTTGGGGTATAGCTTTGTTTAATCCTACTTTGCCACATTGGTCTGGACCAGCCTATATTCCTTTATACTTTATTGCAGCAGTTTGGTTTGAACAAGGCAAACCTGTTGTTGTTCCTTTGGCCTTAAAACTATCACTGGGATTGGTTTCCCTCATATTGGTTGCTAGTGTATTGCTGGTAAAATTTTCGCCTGTTAATTTTGGATCCAAACAACCTGAATCATATGGCGAATATTGCCCTACACTTGATTTGTCAGGTTGGCACGCTTTGGGGGTACAATTCAAATCCATTGTTGCAGAAGATATCCAAAAAGGGGTGATGCAACCCAATGCTGTATTGCTAACCAATAAATGGTTTCCTGGAGGCCATTTAGAATTTTATGTATCTAAACCTTTGCAAATGCCATTGATTGGCGTTGGGCAATTACAAGACTTGCATCAGTTTGCCTGGCTAAATAAAGAACGACCTGCCTTACAATTGGGAATGGATGCTTATGCAATTGTGCCTTCTAATTTGCCTTTGAATGTGCAAGCAGCTTATGGGGCTTACTTCCATCATATTGATCCGCCTGAAAAATTATATCAACAAAGAGGGG
>JAIXYL010000100.1 GCA_027490265.1 Sediminibacterium sp. | reverse complement strand
TGTACACCAAATGGGTTGCATATTTGGGAATGCTTTTGTCGTTGCTTAGTTCTTGAATCATGGGGATATAATTCTCTAGGCGAACGAATTCTACATATCGGTTTTTAATTTTTCTACTTCTGTACCATACATACATGACTGCAAATAACCCTCCTCCAACTAATAATGTAGCATACCCACCATGCACAAATTTTTCAAGGAGTGCCACTAAAAATGCGGTTTCATAAATAAGGTATCCCAATAAGAAAATATAAATCCAAACAGAAGCTGTACGTTTTAATACCAGGTAGTTCGCATACAGTATCGTAGTCGTTAACATCGTCACAACAATAGCCAAACCATAAGCTGCTTCCATTTTGGCTGACTCTCTAAAGAATAAAACAACGCCAACGCAGCCCACAAATAAAAGCAAGTTGATGCCAGGTACGAATAGCTGGCCTCTTTCCTCTGAAGGATAACGAACTTTCATCTTGGGCCATAAGTTCAAGCGCAACGCTTCACTAATTAGGGTGAATGATCCAGAAATTAATGCCTGGCTGGCAATGATTGCAGCTGATGTGGCAATGATTACACCAACCAAAATAAACCATTGTGGCATTAAGTCGTAAAATGCATTGATACCATATAATTCTTTGTTCGCTGCATTGACCAACAGGCCTTTATGTGTGCTAAGTAATAAAGCACCTTGTCCGAAATAATTCAATAACAAACGCACTTTTACATAAATCCAAGAAATTCGGATATTGCCTCTACCACAATGCCCCAGATCCGAATACAAAGCTTCAGCTCCTGTGGTACATAGAAACACGGCCCCTAATAACCAAAATCCATTTGGGTAAATGGTTAAGATGCGTATTGCATAATAGGGGTTCAACGCTTTAAACACACTTAAATCATTACCCATTTGCCAAATTCCTAAAACGGCCAACATGGAGAACCAAACAAACATAATGGGCCCAAACATTTTACCAATGCTGGCAGTCCCAAATTGTTGCATGAAAAAAATCGCTGCTAAAATGCCAATCACAATCAAGACAATTGTATTAGAGGCAATGTCTCGCATGGCTGGCAATTCCTTTAAGCCTTCAATAGCAGAAGTAACAGAAATAGGGGGTGTGATAATTCCATCGGCCAATAAAGCTGCGCCGCCTAACATGGCAGGGATGACCAACCATTTTTTTCGTCTTCTGACCAAAGCATACAAAGCAAAAGTGCCCCCTTCACCCTTATTGTCTGCATTCAACACCAATAACACATATTTTACGGTTGTTTGCAGGGTAATAGTCCAGATAATACAGGACAATGCCCCGATGATCAGTTCTTCCGAAATAACTCTATTGGTAATAATTGAGTTGAAAACATAAAGTGGAGAAGTTCCGATGTCGCCGTATATAATACCCAAGGCAATTAAGAGACCGGCAGCGGAAACTTTGTTGATATTTTTACTCACAAAACAGGCTTTGAAGCATTTAAGCAATTAGATCTTTAACAAATGTATGGGTAAATTGTATAAACTAATTAATCTGTACAAAGCGTACATTTGAAAATATAAAGATTGCTTTTATGAAAAGGTCAATTTTACTGAGTATCTGGTTTGTTTTGGGGAGTATTTTGGGTGTTTCTGCTCAAAACATTGTGTATTCCGAACCCGATCGGGAAGACCCCAGAACCCTCAATTTTGAAGTGGTGGGTAAAATTGGCGGCAAATTCATGATTTACAAAAATGCCAGAGACGATCATTTTTTCTCTGTCTATGATGCGGACATGAAATTGGCTTCGAAAGTTAAAATGGATTTTCTGCCTGAGCGATCACGCATTTTGGGGACTGATTTTCTAACCTATTCAGATTTCGCTTATTTTATTTACCAATACCAGCTTAAAAATGTCTACTATGTTATGGCGGCCAAAATTGGCCCAGATGGTAAAAAAATGGGCGATGTTATCCAGTTGGATACAACAGCCAGCATGGGCTATAATGCCAATAACCGCATTTATACCATCGTCAATAGTGAAGACAAACAAAAACTGGCTGCTTTTAAAATCAGTACACGAAATGATAGAGAACATGTGGTAACTTCTTGTGTATTCGACAAGAGCTTGCAACAATTAGAGAAAGTACGCATGGCCATTCCCATGCCTGATCGCAACGATTACTTGGGTGAATTTGGAGTTGACAATGATGGCAACCTCGTTTGTTTGAGAGAAACGAGTGTGGCAGAAAATGAGAGCATCCATAAAGTCAGTTTGGTGACCAAACCCTTAGGCAGCATTAATCCTACCATTAGTGAAATAAAAGTCAAGAATATTTATTTAGACGATACCCGGATTAAAATTGACAACCTCAATAAGAAAATTTTAATCACTTCCTTTTTTAGCAAACAGAAAAGGGGCAATATTGATGGGCTTTATTACACACTTTGGGACAAACAATCCAATACAGAATTACTGAACGCTACCACGGTTTTTTCAGACGAATTTAGAACAGATGTTCGCGGAGAAGGCTCTGTAAAAACAGCTTTCAATGATTTCTACTTAAAAAATTTGATTCTAAGAAGAGATGGTGGATTCATGATGATTGCAGAATCGGCGTATATGAGTTCGAGAGGCAATAATTTTAGTCGTTGGGATCTGGCCAATAGCTCACCTTTCTTTAACCCTGGCCTTGGCTTCGGTGGTGGTTTTGGTATGGGTGGCGGTTTTGGCATGGGAGCCATGCAATATGGCTATCCTTGGGGAAGCCCTTGGGGAATGAATAATATGGGCGCCAATAATGTCACCCGTTATTTTTCAGATAATATTGCCATTATCTCTTTTGAACCAGATGGTAAAATGGAATGGAGTAATGTGATTCGTAAAACACAATACGACGACAATACCGATAATTTTATTGGCTATGGCTTAGTCAATTCAGGCGACCAAATCAGGTTTGTATTTAATATTCAAGACAAGAGAAGCAATATTTTGACCGATCAATCCATGAGTCCTCAAGGACAAATCGATCGCAATCCTACCATTAAAAATTTGGAAAGAGGCTATGATTTTATGCCCCGACACGCTAAGCAAACAGGCGCAAGACAGGCGATTGTTCCATGTATGTTCAGAGGATATACCTGTTTTGCCAAAATAGATTATTAATTTGCAGCACTGTGGTATTTTTATTTAGAGACAAATCAATTGTAAATATTCTTTTTCTGGCATTGTTGGCCATTGCGGTTCATGCGCATGGATTTACGATGCCCATTGTATTGTCGGCTAATCAACCTGACGGTTATTTCTCAGTTTTGTTGCACCAATATTTTGGCAAATTGTTTCATTCGGTAGGTTTTGTCTTGTATTTAGGCATCATCATTGCGCAAGCCATTCGGTTAAATTTTTTCTTGTCCGAACAAAAAATGTTTCCCAATTCAGATTATACAGTAGGGATGAGTTATATCCTATTAACCGCCATATTGCCGGATTGGATGGCCATCACTCCAGCATTATTGGCCAATTTTTTATTGATCTGGATTTATATAAAACTCACCAGGCTATACAACCATGCTGCCCCTAAAACGCTTTTGTTCAATATTGGGCTATTGGTTACCATAACGGTATTGTGTTACCACCCTACGGCCATTTTGGTCTTAGTCGTATTATTTGCCTTGGGTATTATGCGTCCTTTTAAGTTGCAAGAGTGGTTTACCCTATTAATTGGCATTGTATTGCCCGTCTATTTTTTAACTGCTTGGTTATACCTAACCAATCAACTGGATTTAATGGCCCAATTTTTCCCCCAATTGGTGCTTGATATGCCCATGAACAAAATGTCTCAGGCACAGTGGATAGGTCTAGGAGGCCTTGTCTTTGCTTTATTAGTGGGCTTGATTAATTGGCAGCGATTTAATAGTAGACTGGTTATTCAAATGCGTAAAAACTGGTCGGCTTTGTTTTTAATGTGTTTGATATTAATGGCCGCACCATTTGTATTTAAGCAAGCAGGCTTGGTATCTGCAGCGCTTTGCTTGGTCCCTTTTTCTGCATTTGTTGCCGCTGCTTTCTCATTTCCTAAAAGGTTATTATTCCCAAATTTTCTCTTTTGGGTCCTAGCTGGAATAATTGTGTATAATAATTGGTATTTACTCAAATTTTAGGCATTCTTTCTGTTTCTGGATTGTACCTTTGTAGCTTAAACAGCAAGCACATGAAATTAGGGGTGGTGGGTTTCCCAGGATCCAATTGTGATAGAGATATGCAGGATGCCCTGCAGCAAGACTTAAATAAAGAAGTCATCATGCTTTGGCATAAAGACAAAGATTTGTCTGCTTTCTCAACCAACGATTGTATTGTATTGCCGGGTGGATTTTCTTACGGCGATTATTTAAGATGTGGCGCCATCGCAAGATTTAGCCCAATGATGCAATCTGTGATTGATTTTGCCAATAAAGGTGGTAAAGTATTGGGGGTGTGTAATGGATTTCAAATTTTATGTGAAAGTGGTTTATTGCCTGGTGTTTTATTGCAAAATGCCAACCAACAATTTATTTGTAAAAACGTCTATATCACCAATCCAGCAACAGGGGCTTTAAAAATTCCCATCGCGCATGGCGAAGGTAGATTTCATGCAGATGAAGCTACATTAGACGCATTGGAACAAAACAATCAAATTCTGTTTCAATATTGTGATGCATCTGGAAATATTCATGATGCAGCCAATCCAAATGGTGCAGCCAGACATATTGCCGGCATCCGTAATAAAGGCAATAATGTGTTTGGAATGATGCCACACCCAGAACGTGCAACATCAACTGCTTTGAATAATGTAGATGGCTTAAAAGTGTTTGAACTATTATCCATCCAATAACCAACAATCTGTTCCTATGAAAAAAATAGTGAGTGTTTTATTATCGATGGTGCTTTGTCAGTTGGTATCAGCGCAAATCAAAGATCCAGTTGCTTGGACATTTGAAGCAAAGAAAAAATCTGCTGATCTTTATGAGGTGGTCATCACAGCCAATGTACCCAAACCTTGGCATATGTATTCTCAAACAATGGCCAGTGGTGGTCCGGTACCTACCAAAGTGGTATTCAATACCAATCCATTAGTGCAAAAACAAGGTGCTACCAAGGAAACTGGTAAGTTGGAAAAAATCAATGACAAGATTTTTGATATGGAGGTATTGTTTTTAAGTGGTAAAGTGGTGTACACGCAAACAGTAAAAGTGAAGCCTGGCATTAAAACCAATATTGCTGGTTATGTGAACTATATGGTATGTGACGACGAACAATGTTTGCCGCCAACCAAAAAACAATTTGACATTAAGTTACTCTAGTATGAAAAAAATATTGACGCTGCTGGTAATAACATTGCTGGCGCAAACAGCCATTGCACAGGAAACATCACCTGTGCAATTTGTTTTTTCAAGCCAACGATTGAATGACAGTTTGATTCAATTGTCGGTCTCTGCAAAAATGAGCAAAGGCTTTCAATTATTTGGTGTAAAGAAACAAACTACGGATGATGCATTTGTATCAAGCTTAAGCTTAGATACATCTATAGCCAATCGTTTAACCGATGCGGTCACTGAAAATGGAAAACCACAAAGCATAGCATCTGGTAATGCCACAGAGCCACCGTATCGGTTGTTTGAAGACAGTGTTCAGTTTTTGTATACCATCCAATTGGCAGCAACCGATAGTCTATTATTAAAAGGACAATTTGCTTGGTTAGGCAAAATGGCTGATGCGTTTCCCAGTGGCACAGACAATTTCACAATAGAAGTTTTGCCTACCGCTGCAACAGTTGATGAAACAGACTTATCGAAGCAATCCCTTTTACAGATTTTTTTATTGACCTTCTTAACAGGATTGTTGGCAGTGATTACCCCCTGTGTGTTTCCATTAATTCCAGTAACCGTTAGTTTCTTTTTAAAGCGCAGTAAGAATAGGGTTGAGGGGATTAGAAACGCCTTGTGGTATTCCATCTCTATCATTGGCATTTACACCATTCCAACCATTTTATTGGTCTTGATTTTTGGCGATGATATTCTGTATCAAATTTCTACCAGTGCCATTTCTAACTTATTATTCTTTGCCATCTTTCTAGTATTTGCCATTTCATTCTTTGGTGCATTTGAATTGCAATTGCCCAATAGCTGGGCCAATAAAGCCGATCAAAAAGCTGGCAAAGGTGGATTGGGTGGTATATTTTTCATGGCCCTTACATTGGTCATTGTATCCTTCTCATGTACGGGTCCGATCGTGGGCACTTTACTCGGACAAACCAGTACAGGGGGGGTTAGTACGGCACCAATTATTGGCATGTTGGGGTTTGGCGTAGGATTGGCCCTGCCTTTTTCATTGTTTGCCTTCTTTCCATCTATGTTGCAATCCTTACCAAAGAGCGGGGGCTGGTTAAACTCGGTAAAAGTGAGTTTTGGCTTTATTGAATTGGCATTGGCCTTAAAGTTTCTATCGAATGTAGATTTAATTTATCACTGGCGTTTACTTGACCGTGATGTGTTTTTGGTTTTGTGGATAGTGATTTTCGTTTTATTGGGTATTTATTTATTGGGTAAACTGAAATTTTCACACGACAGTGATCTGTCGTATATCTCAGTGCCACGCTTGTTCTTTGCCATGGCTTCATTTTCATTTGCCCTTTATATATTACCTGGATTATGGGGCGCTCCATTGAGACATTTGAGTGGATTTATTCCACCCGATGGTACGCAAGAATTTAATTTAGATGCGTTGAAATATCAGATGAATCCTGGTACCCAACAAACTGCAAATACGGTCAATCTTGCTCAACCGCCCAAACGTTTAGCAGACAAATTGCATGTGCCCTATGGATTGGTGGCTTATTTTACATTGGAAGAAGGCATGGCTGCTGCCAAAGCGCTGAACAAGCCCATCATGTTAGATTTTACGGGACATAGTTGTGCCAATTGTAGAAAAATGGAAAAAGAAGTGTGGAAGGATCCAGCTGTGTTGCAACGCATGAAAGACAATTTTGTATTGGTGAGTTTATATGTAGATGAGTCTACCGAATTGCCGATAAAGGAACAATACGCTAAAAAAGATGGCGATAAAGTGATTACCGAGGGCGATAGAAATCTGGATTATGAAATCACCCAGTTTGGATTTAATGCACAACCCTTGTACATGTTCTTAGACTTGAACGGTAAGCCATTAAGCAGCATCAAATATGGGTATGACCCAGATATTGCTAAGTTCATAGCGCATTTAGATGCAGCAAAAGCGGCATTTGAACAAAGAAAATAACGAATGCAGCTGATCAATAAAAAGCCCCGACCATTTCACAAGTCGGGGCTTTTTTATAGTAAGGTGTAGTAGTTACAACGCAATCTGCTTTTCAATCATCATTTTTCTTAGGTTGATCAAACCATAACGCATTCTGCCTAAAGCGGTATTAATGCTGCAATTGGTGATTTCAGCAATTTCTTTGAAACTCATATTGGCATAATGTCTCAATACAATGATTTCACGCTGCTCCTCAGGTAACAAGTCCAACATTTTTCTGACGCGATCATGGCTTTGACCCTGCATGATTTTGCCATCAGGTCCTTCTTCAGAAATTTGGAGTACATCAAAAATGTCCTTGTTATCACTGGTTTTAATGGCTGGCGTTCTTTTCACCTTTCTGAAATAGTCTACACAAAGATTATGGGCAATGCGCAAAGCCCATGGTAAGAACTTACCTTCTTCAGTGTACCGTTTATTTTTAAGGGTATCGATGATTTTGATAAATACATCCTGAAAAAGATCTTCAGCGAGATAAGTATCTTTTACAAAAAACAAGATAGAAGAAAAGATCTTGTCTTTGTAACGGTAGATCAGCGTTTCAAAAGCATCGGTGTCCCCGTCTTGAAATGCCCTTATTAGTTCTGTATCAGACGCATGGTCTAATGTTCTCATAGTTTAGGTTTTTGAGTCAGGATTAAAATCAGGATATTGGACAGCGATTTTTAAATCTTGAACAAAATAGAATTCTTTTGCATTGATAAATCGTTTGTGGAAATCATCTTGAACTGAACTATGGTTATTCACATTCTAAGTCGCTGATTTTTTGAGAGTTATTTGAGGTTTATTCAACCAAAGCTGTAATAATCTGTTTAATTTGTGTAACTATGGCAGCGAGTAAAAAACTACAAAAAACAACCCCAAAAGTCCATCAACAGGCTGATATATTGGTGTCTGGGGCCAGAACCCATAATCTGAAAAATGTAACCGTTGCTTTTCCAAGAAACCAATTAATAGTAGTAACGGGCGTGTCTGGTAGTGGAAAATCCTCATTAACCATTGACACATTGTTTGCAGAAGGACAAAGACGCTATGCAGAAAGTTTAAGCGCCTATGCCAGACAATTCATGAGCAGAATGGTGAAGCCAGATGTGGATTTTATTAAAGGCCTTTGTCCGGCCATAGCCATCGAACAAAAAGTCATTACCAGAACCCCACGCAGTACAGTGGGGAGTATGACTGAGATTTATGATTACTTAAGACTCTTGTTTGCCAGAGTTGGCAAAACCATTTCGCCCATTAGCGGTAAAGAAGTGAAGAAGGATGAAGTGGTAGATGTGCTGCATGCCATAAGCCAATTACCAGAGGGAACTAAAATGGTGATACTGGTGGCGTTTAAACAACATGCCAACCGGGAAATCAGAGAAGAGTTGAGCATCTTAATGCAGAAAGGCTTTTCAAGAATGTATCTGATGACAGCAGGTAAGCAAGGCAGTCTAGAGCGCATAGAAGACATGTTGTTATTAACAGATGCAGCTTTGGCCAAACAATTTAAAAACCAAAGTGCCAATTATTATGTCTTGATTGATAGATTGGTGGTGAAACCTTTTGAGGAAGAAGACCAGCATCGATTAGCTGATTCAATTGGTACGGCTTTTTTTGAGGGTCATGGAGACATGCGGATTGAATTAGATGGGTCATCTGTTTTGCACTTTAGTAATAAATTTGAAGCAGATGGTATTGTATTTGAGGAACCATCTCCGAATTTGTTTTCATTCAATAATCCTTACGGCGCATGTCCGGTATGTGAAGGTTTTGGACAAGTATTGGGGATTGATAAGGATTTGGTGATTCCAGATAAACGATTGTCTTTGTATGAGCAAGCTATAGCGCCATGGAAAGGTGAAAAATTAGGTTGGTGGAGAGAGCAATTTATTAAAGGTGCCAGTGCATCAGGTTTCCCTATTCACAAACCAATTATGGATCTTACAAAAGCGCAATACCAACAGCTCTGGACTGGGGTTGGTACCGCTTTAGGCTTGGATGATTTCTTTAAAGAAGTAGAGCAGAACTTGTATAAAGTGCAGTACAGGGTGTTGCTGAGTCGTTATAGAGGCCGTACATCCTGTCAAGCTTGTGATGGCTATAGATTAAGACCAGAAGCCTTGTATGTCAAGATTCATGAGAAGCATATTGGGGAGCTTTGCAATATGCAGGTGAGCCACTTAAAGACTTGGTTTGATGGTATTGAATGGACCGCACAAGAGTTGGCGATTGGTAAACGGATTCTACTTGAAATCAACCAACGCATCAAAACACTTTTAGACGTAGGACTTGGTTATTTAACCTTAGAGCGTTTGGCCAATACCCTTAGTGGTGGCGAAAGTCAAAGGATACAATTGACCAGAAACCTTGGCAGCAATTTGACCAATTCTCTGTATATATTAGATGAGCCTTCTATTGGCTTACACGCAAGAGATACACAACGGTTAATTGGTGTGCTAAAATCACTCAGAGATTTGGGTAATACGGTGGTAGTGGTTGAACACGATGAAATGATGATGCGTGAAGCAGACCATATTATTGATATGGGCCCCTTGGCGTCTCATTTAGGTGGCGAAGTGGTAGCTGCTGGTAATTACGACCAATTGATAAAAGATAAAAAAAGTTTAACGGGTCAATATTTAACAGGCGCATTAAAAATTACGCCACCAATTAAAACCAGACCTTGGCAAAGTTTCATCAGGGTTGAAGGTGCCAGACAAAATAATCTTAAAGACATTACAGTTGATTTTCCATTGCATTGTTTTTGTGTAGTAGCTGGCGTAAGTGGCAGCGGTAAAACCACTTTGGTCAAACAAATTTTATATCCTGGTTTACAAAAAATAAAAGGCGAAGCAGCAGAAAAAGTAGGCTTACACAAAGCGATTACAGGCGATATTGACAGCATTGCACAAATTGAAATGATAGACCAACAACCCATTGGCAAATCGTCTAGAAGCAATCCAGTGACTTATATCAAAGCATATGATGCCATTCGAGATTTATTTTCAAAACAGGGGTTGGCAAAGATGAGAGGCTTTCAACCTAAGCACTTTTCATTTAACGTAGACGGTGGTAGGTGCGACACTTGTAAGGGAGAGGGCGAAACCATTGTTGAAATGCAGTTTTTGGCTGATGTGCATTTAACCTGCGAATCATGTGGAGGCAAAAGATTTAAAGAAGAAGTATTAGAAGTAAAGTATAACCAAGCATCCATACACGATATTTTAGAAATGAGTGTAGATGATGCCTATGCATTTTTTAAAGATGAAAAGCCCATTCAAAAAGCCATAAAAACCTTGCAGGATGTTGGATTGGGCTATATTAAATTGGGTCAGAGCAGCAACACATTAAGTGGGGGTGAAGCCCAACGTGTAAAGTTGGCCAGTTTCTTAGGAAAGGGCAAAGGCATTGGGCATGTACTGTTTATTTTTGATGAGCCTACAACAGGCTTGCACTTTCATGATATTCAAAAGTTATTGAGCTCATTTAACGCATTAATTGAGCAAGGACATTCCTTAATTGTGATTGAACACAATACCGATGTGTTAAGATCTGCTGACTGGTTGATTGAATTAGGACCTGAAGCCGGTGATGCAGGCGGTGAACTGATTTATGCAGGTGTGCCAGCTCAATTAAAACGCAATAAAAAAAGTATTACAGCACCATTTATTCAATAATAGCATGGGTGCTGTAATACAATTATTCATTCAGTGTAACGAATCAAATTAGCGTAACCGATCTGCGTTTTTAACCAATTGCTCGTCTTTGTAAATGCCAATAGCTGCCAATATCAACAACACAGGGATGCCCAAACTAATTAAAGCAGTCAAGTCTGTATTGGATTCCGTAAATGTCTGGCTCGCATTGAAATAGAGAAATAGGTTCACCAACGATAAAGCCAATATACTGATGGTAATCAGCAATTGTCTTTTTCGGTCCTTGTACATAAAAATGCAAACCAATGCCGCTACGGCAATGGCTACCGTTAGTAATAAGATGATGGTGTTTTCTGTAGCATTGTACTCAACCCAGTCCTTGGCATTAGTGGAAGGATTCACGCGATTCCCGCTAAAAAATGACCATTTAACACTTAATGCACTCAGGGTTGTTGCCAACAGCAACCAAACGCTTTGAATTCTCTGTAACATAATAAGTGCTGTTTAGCCCATTTCTGGGTATAAAATAAATTGTTCCATGAATGTATTGACTTCTTTACGCACAGCACTGATGGTTGTTGCATCATCTGCATTCATTAAAACGCGGTCAATGGCATCTACCACAAAAGGCATATGAGATTCAGTCATACCTCTGGTTGTAATGGCAGGCACACCAAAACGGATTCCAGATGTTACAAAGGCAGACTTGTCATCAAATGGCACCATATTTTTATTGGCGGTAATATCTGCTTGCACTAAAACTTGCTCCGCTTTTTTACCACTGATGTTTTTGTTTCTTAAATCAATCAACATTAAGTGATTGTCTGTACCGCCGCTAATGATATGGTAACCTCTGTTCACAAATTCTTTAGCCATGGCTTGTGCATTTTTTTGAACCTGCTGTTGGTATACCAAAAATTCATCTGAAATGATTTCGCCAAAAGCCACTGCTTTTGCTGCAATCACGTGTTGCAATGGGCCGCCTTGAATACCAGGAAAAACAGCCATATCCAACAAATTGCTCATCATACGAATATTGCCTTTGACATCTTTTAAGCCCCATGGATTTTCAAAATCTTTGTGCATCATGATGATACCGCCTCTTGGCCCACGCAAAGTTTTATGGGTAGTTGATGTAACAAAATGACAATGCTCAAATGGCGAGTTCAATAATTTTTTTGCAATTAAACCTGCTGGATGCGCAATATCTGCTAACACCAATGCACCCACTTCATCAGCCACTTTTCTGATGCGCGCATAATCCCAATCTCTGCTGTAAGCAGAAGCACCACAATAAATTAATTTAGGTTTTACTTCGCGGGCTTTGGCTTCTAACATGGCATAATCAATCAAGCCTTCCTCTCTGGTAACGCCATAAAAATGGGGTTGATACAATTTCCCAGAATAGTTCACCGCACTACCGTGTGTTAAGTGACCACCCATGCTTAAATCTAATCCCAAAGTGGCATCCCCTGGTTGCAATACAGCTAAGGCAACAGCGGCGTTGGCTTGCGCACCACTATGTGGTTGAACGTTGGCGTATTCTATTCCAAAAATTTGTTTCAAACGATCAATGGCCAGTTGTTCTGTTTGATCCACTATTTCACAACCTGCATAATATCTTCTGCCAGGATACCCCTCAGCGTATTTATTCGTCATCACATTTCCCATCGCTTGCATCACCTGAAGACTGGTGAAATTTTCCGAAGCAATTAACTCAATTCCGTGGCGCTGTCTCTCTAATTCTTGTTTAATCAGGTCAAAAACCAATGTATCTCTCTGCATGAAGTGTATTTTTGTCAAATTTACGCGTTATTTACTATTTTACAGCCCCATTTGGCCATTACAGTTGATAATATCATGGTACTGGTTAAGGATAAATGATCTCCCCATGAAAGCGATTATACCTGTTGCGGGTGCTGGAACCAAACTGAGACCGCATACTTATACTCAACCCAAGGCATTGATACCTATTGCCGGTAAAACCATTCTTAGTTTTATTGTTGACCAATTAAGAGAGGCCAATATTCATGAGTTTATTTTTATTGTTGGTTATTTAGGGGAGAAAATTCAGGATTACGTTAAACAAACCTATCCTGATTTGACCACCCATTTCGTTTTTCAAAATGAACGCCAAGGTACCGGACACGCCATAGAATTAACCAAATCAATTGTGGGTACTGACGAAGTATTCGTGGTATTAGGTGATACCATTTGTGAGTACGATATAAAAGAAGTCATGGACAGTCCTTATAGTATGTTGGGTGTAAAAAAAGTAGATGATCCAAGAAATTTTGGCGTGGCTGCAATAGGCGAAGATGGATTCATTGAACAAGTCGTTGAAAAGCCCGCCATTCCTAAAAGCAATATGGCATTGGTGGGTTTATACAAAATTAAAGAGACCCATTTTTTATTTGAGTGCTTGCACCACTTGTTTATGCAAGACATTAAAACCCAGGGTGAATATAATTTAACCGATGCCTTGGATTGTATGATCAAGCGTGGTGCCAAGTTCCAATCATTTAAGGTAAAGAGTTGGTTTGATTGTGGTAAAAAAGAAAGCTTATTAGAAAGTAATGCCACATTACTTAAAAAATTTGGCGGCAATATTCAATACATCCACGATTTTAAAGATACCATTATCATACCGCCCGTAAGCATTGCACCCGGTTGTGATATTTCTCATTCCATCATTGGACCACATGTGGCCATTGGTGCCAATACAACGGTAAAGCATTCCATTATTCGCGACAGCATTATTGGTTCTTATACCAATTTATTTGAAGTGGTATTAGACAACTCTTTAATTGGCAGTGATGCTTCAGTAAAAGGTTTAAGTAGAAGTTTAAATATTGGGGACAATACAGAAATAGATTTTGGTTAAAGCAGGTTGATTTGCCCCACACAAGCATTGAAGTCTTGTATCATTTCTGCCACAATTTCACCAGCAGGTTTTATTTGGTTGATCAACGCCGCTGCTTGACCAATTTCCAATTCGCCTTCTTCAAGGTCTCCTTCAAACATGCCTTTTTTAGCGCGTGCTCTGCCCAGTAATTGCGCCAAAGCTTCTGAACTCGCCCCGCTTTGTTCCGCAGCAGTTACTTGTGCATAAAACTGATTTTTTAATAAGCGAACGGGCACCAATTTTTTTAAACTCAACTGTGTGTCGCCCTCCGTTGCTTTAACGACTGCTTCTTTAAAAGCCATATGTGAAGAGGCTTCGGGTGTGCAAACAAAACGACTGCCCACTTGCACAGCATCAGCGCCTAATGCGATGGCCGCAAACATTTGTTGACCAGTAGCAATACCACCAGCAGCAATTAATGGAATATGAATTTGTTTTTTTACAGCAGGAATCAATACCATGGTTGTTGTTTCCTCTCTGCCATTGTGCCCACCCGCTTCAAATCCTTCTGCTACAACGGCATCACAGCCCGCATCCTGTGCTTTTACCGCAAATTTTGCACTGCTCACTACATGCACTACTTTAATGCCATGTTGTTTGAATAATCCAGTATAAGTTTTAGGATTGCCTGCACTCGTAAATACGATGGGCACTTTTTCTTCAATAATAATTTGAACAATGGAATCTAAATCTGGATAGAGTAAAGGGATATTAACCGCGAACGGGAATTGGGTGGCCGCTTTGCATTGTTGAATATGTTCACGCAAAACATCGGGATACATGGATCCAGCGCCAATAATGCCCAGACCGCCAGCATTGCTCACAGCACTAGCCAGTTTCCATCCACTAGCCCAAATCATGCCTGCTTGAATTAAAGGGTATTGAATACCAAATAAACGGGTGATTAATAAGGGTTGGCCAGTCAATTGCATATGAATCACTTTTGTAAATAAAATGAATTGGCCTGTGATAAACAGGTCACCACTAAATCATTGATGCAAACATGTGCAGGTAGCGTAGACACATAGTATACAATTGAAGCGATATCTGCGGCTTCCAATGCTTTGTAGCCATCATATACTGCACTGGCTTTTTGATCATCGCCTTTAAAACGAACCAAAGAAAATTCAGTTTCAGCAGCACCGGGATGAATCGCTGTTACTTTAATTTGATGCGGCAACAAATCAATGCGCATGGCTTTGCTGATGGCATCCACCGCATGCTTAGAGGCACAGTAACCATTTCCATCTTTGTATACTTCTTTGCCAGCAGTGGACCCAATATTGATGATATGGCCTTTTTTATGCGCAATCATCAATGGCAAGACCGCTTTTGACATGTACATCAAGCCTTTCACATTGGTGTCAATCATGGTATCCCAATCGTCTAAGTTGGCTAATTCAAAAGAATCACGACCCAATGCCAAGCCAGCATTGTTCAACAATACATCAATGGATTGCCAGGCTTCTGGCAAACTTTCAATCGCTGAAAAAACAGCAGCCCTATTTTGAATATCAAAACACAAACTGTGTACGCTTACCCCATAAGCTGTTTCTAAGGATTTTGCCAGTGCATCTAATCTGTCTTGACGTCTTCCTGTGATAATGCAATCCCAACCAGATTTTGCAAAAAGTTCGGCAGTTGCTTTACCAAAACCAGCTGTTGCGCCGGTGATCAAAATATTTTTTTTCATAAAAATCGTTGGAACAAAAATACATTATCTGATAAGGACAACCGTGCCTTTTTTATAAATCCGATTGCCCAAATAATCAATGCCTTCTACCTGAAAAACATATGTGCCAGATGGTTGTGGCTCGCCTTTAAACGTACCATCCCAACCTTTATTCAGCTCAGTGGATGAAAAAATTGACTGACCCCATCTATTGTAAATCATGAAATAATTGAGTTGAGAAATGCCCACAGCAATTGGTCTGAGGACATCGTTTTTGCCATCCCCATTTGGTGTAAAACCAGTAGGAACAAATATTTGCGGACCACCAACATATACTTTGACTTTAATCTCGTCTTGACCAAAACAACCACCTTCACCTGTAAGTCTTACGGTATAAGTAATTGAATCGGTTCCTGCTGACAGTGTTAGAATCGGATTGGCGATTGTTGGATCACTCAAGCCAGTGGTTGGTGTCCAAGTAAAACTACCAACACCTGATGCATTTAATTGTACGGGTTGATCGGGCAGTGCAACAGTATCAGGGCCAGCATTCACTACAATCGGTGGTACAACTCTCACGAGTATTGAATCCGTCACTGATTTATTACAACCAAGTGTATCCGACACAGTGAGTCGATACAAGGTTGTTCTGGATGGACCTGCAATCGGGTTCAAAGTGTTGGCATTGATCATTGAATTAGTCGGCGTCCATGCAAAGGAAGATCCTACAATGGTTGCGGGTAAATTTAATCGACTACCAAAACAAATAACCGTATCTGCACCAACACTAACTTCAGGATATGGCGATACATTAATCCGCACAGAATCTCGGGCCTGACAAAAACCCAGATTGGCTGTTACATAATAGGTGTCATTTTGTAAAGGCGCCAATCGTGGAAATTTTACAGGATCAACAGGCGAACCAGATGCAGATGTCCACTGATAACTTAACGCATCACTGACCGTTTGTAATTGAATGGTATCGGTTCTGCAAATAGTTACCGAAGGACCTGCATCCACGGAAATAAAATCGAGCACGTTCACCGTGACCGTGTCCTGATTAATACAACCATTGTTGTTAACGGTGACGATATATTGTGTGGTATCTACCGGATAAACCAGTGGGTTGGGAATATTTCGATTAGAGATTCTGGTAAGACTCCCCGGAATATTCGGTGTCCATTGCACCAATCCTGCTCCCACATTGGCAAACAACGGCAGGGTATCTATACTGCAAATCAACGTGTCTTTAAATGCCAAATTCAATAATGGTTTATCTAACACATTGATTGGTTTGGTAATACTGTCTACGCAACCCTTACTATTGGTCACCACCAATGTTACGTTGGCAGTGACAGGTGAAGGATAAGTCCAAACAGAATCTTTAGCGCGGGTGGTATCTGCTGTAGAGGTTAAATCTCCAAAATTCCAACGCCAACTATTCACTGTTCCGTATCTACTAAAAGTGGCATCCCTAAAATTATATTCATTTAGATAGCATGTTCCTGTTGCAGTAAAATCTGGCGTGAAACCCGGATAAATGCGCACTTCGGCAAAAGCAGAGTCTTGACATCCCCCCGTATTAGTCACTTTTAATTTCAATTGATAAGTACCCGTATCAGCATATGTGTACGTTGGCGTAGGATCTGTTGAAACATCAGTTGTACTATTGGCTACCCCAAAATCCCAAAGATAATTAGTAGCAGTTCCAGTAGATTCATTTTGGAAACTCAAAGTAAATCCGTTACAACTAATATATGTTGGTTTTAAATCCGCAGCTGACAGTGAACAATCGGCAACTTGTATATGAATTTCTTTTTTGGTCTCACCAATTTTGACCCCATTTCTAAATTCGCTTGCACATACGGCCACAATATACTCTCCAGTTATGGAAGGAGCAATGCCATTGATTAATCCTGTAATTGGATTTATAGTCACTGATCCAGACATGGGTGAACTGCCGTCAAATGGACTTTGATATAGAACTGGGGCATAAGGTGGGGCAGATGGTGGATTAGGCCTTGCGCCTTGATTTGAATTATTGCCGCCAATCAAGCCGTTACAAAATGAATAAACTAAACTGTCTCCATCGATATCTGTTGCACTAAAATCGAAAGTAAATGGAGCATTAAAACAAACAATTGCTGTATCTCTTTGCGCAAAAACCGGGCTGCTATTTTTTACATAACTGGTGCCATTGATTGTTCCCGGAATAGTGTTGGTATAACTGATGCCGATTGTACTGGAAATTGCACCTACATTGGCAATATTGGCAATCCTGCAACAACGTTGCACAGTTAGCATATATCCTTCGGCGTTATTAGGTAAATCAACTTCGGTAGTATATCGATCAATACGATAACAAACAGGGGGTGGGTTCGTTAAACAGGGGTCGTAAGTGGTTTTATTTGGATTATCGGTACCTGATCTTGGAATGGTAATAGTTGTGACTATCGTGTTGCTAATTCTATTAAAAATGCCTAAGAAAACTTCTGGGTCTATTTGTGGTCCTTGTGAATTACAATCTAAATATTGTCTCACCGTTATACGATACCGAGAACTGTTGGTGGTTGCACCATCACCTAAATATTCATATTGAATCCAACCACCCTTCAAATGGGCTGCATTCAATTGAAATAAACCTATACAACATAAAACAATTAAGAAAAATTTCCGACACATACAGAACAGCAAGTTAAAACAATAAGAAACAAAAAAAGGATACTAGGTTGCCTGAAGACATAAAAAACCGTTAAAGCCATTTAGCGAATTAATACAGCCGTCCCTTTTTTATACACTTTTTTACCGGTGAAGTCTTTACCTTCTGCTTGGAAAATATACGTGCCACTGGGTTGAGGATCACCATTATACGCCCCATTCCAACCCTTGCCAATTTCGTTGGTACTAAACACTAATTGTCCCCAACGATTAAACACACTAAAATAATTCAATGTGGCAATGCCAATGGGGATGGGTCTT
>JAIXYL010000145.1 GCA_027490265.1 Sediminibacterium sp. | reverse complement strand
TTTCTAAGGCTTTGGCATATAAATCGCCCACGGCTTTTACACCAGCTTGATTAAATGTACCACTGTTGATATTGACGGATTCTTTCAACAAATTGACCATTTCAGCATAGTTGGCTTCAACTTGTTTGACCAGTTGTACTTCTTGTGATGTCAGTTGTTGTGCCGTTAGTGAAGTACTACATGCTGTTAAAATACAATAGAGCAAATATTTTTTCATAAAAAACAATCAATGAATCAAGTTAAACATTCTGGCCTATTTAAAAAATGGAAATACAAGACGTTTATTTGATATTATTGAAAATATCGGCTACAAATAAGGGTATTTCCCAGTTGGATGCTTTAGTTTTAAAAGATTCAATTGAACATAAATGCCACAATCAGGCCTTTATAGCAGCAAATACGAAACCTTATTGGCCATCGGTCAGTTGGGGGGCTGGGAGTACAATGTACTGACCCAAGAACTTTGGTGTAATCAAGCCTATTTTGATATGTTGGGAAGGGGTCAAACGGCTGCTTCTGAATGGGCAAAATATCCAATTAAAGAAGTTTGGGAAAATTGGTTGCATCCAGAAGATTTAGCCAGAGCCAAAGAATACTTTGCTGATTTTATTTTAAATCCAGCCAAAGAATATGCCCAACAGTTTCGTTTGTTGCACGAAGAAGGACACTGGGTGGTGATTTTAAGCAGAGCCATCGCTATGCGTGATGATATGGGTGAGCTAACTGGAATGATCATTGGCACCCATTTAGACATCACGGTTAATGCACAACTATCAGATAAATTTCAACAAACACAAAAAGCGTACGAACGATCCAAGCGACAAATCATTAAAGACAATGCGCTGTTAAAAGCCATTTTGAATAGTCCCAAGGATTTATTTGTTATTGCCATCGACAAAAAATATCGGTTCATTGGTTTTTCTGATGCCTATATACCTTTTGCAAAAGAAGTCCTTCAAAACGATGTTGCCATTGGCATGGATGTGTTTGCTGTTTTGCCCAAAGACTTGCATGTATTTGCTAAAACAAATTATGATCGGGCTTTAGCTGGAGAGAGTTTTGTTATCAGTAATAGCTTTTTATTTCCTGACGGTAAAAGGCGCTACTACGAAAACAAATACAGCCCTATCATTGACCAACATGGTCATATTTTGGGTTTAACATTGTTTGCCAACGATGTTACTTCCATTAAAGCACAACAAGAAGAAACCCGATTAATTGATCTTCGTTATGCCGCCTTATTTAATGGGGCAGAAGATGCCATTTTAATTGCTGATACTGCAACTGGTGAATTGGTTGATGTTAACGACAGAGCTGTAGCGTTATTTGGATATACCAAATCTGAAATGATTGGGATGCATCAGACCAAATTACATCCCCCCGAGGATTTTGAATATGTGCTGAAGAAATTTCAAGAATTCTCAAAAAATAAAGAGTACCAAGTTGTTGAAACCAATATCATCAATCAGTGGGGCAGAGTAAAGCCTGTACGCATTACTGGTGGGGCCCCGTTTAGGGTAGGGAAATATGTTTTTACAGCAGCCTATTTTCATGATTTGAGTGTTGAGCGATCCGCTATTGATCGGGCATTAACCATTCAGGAAATGTTATCTAAAGCGGAAGGGATTGCGCACGTGGGAAGTTTTGAAGTGGTATTGCCCGATGGACATGCAATATGGAGTGATGAAATGTTTAGAATACTTGATCTTTCTCCTAATGAAGTGTTGGCTCATAAAGATGTATTTTCCAAATTGGTTATAGAAGAAGATCATGAAATTTACCATCGTTGGGTTGATAAAGTATCTTCTATAGAAGGCGAGTCTGCACCAATTCAAGTTAGAATTAAAACACATAAGGGTATTACCAAACACGTGATCATCAATGGGGTTGCCTATAAAAACAAACAAGAAAGCGTTTACAAATATATTGGAGTGGTTAAAGACATTACCGTTAGGGTTGCTACCATGGAAAGTATCAAAATGCAAAACAAAAAATTGCGTGAGATCGCATGGGCACAATCGCATTTAGTAAGAGGGCCTTTGTCGGATATTTTAGCCATCACCAAAATTATCGACCAAGATTTGGCTACTGCATCTGAAAAAGCCTTTTTGTTGACACAATTAGCAGTGGCAGCTAATAAGCTAGATGGAGCCATTAAAGAAGTGGTGAATAATGCCGCCCCATTGGAAGACATCGAGCCCCTACCTTAAAATACCTATTAATGGGTATTGTACAGCACTAAAAAATGATGAAATTGCGCTAGGATATTAATCCTACAATCGGGGTACTTTCATATCGGGGGGTGTGATGGTCCCCGATTTGTATTGTATAGCAGCCCCGTTTTAGAATCCATTGATTAAAGCAGCTGTTTTGGCTGCAGCTTCTTCCATGGGCACATGACCAATATTGGGCAGAATCGCCAATTGGCTGCCCTTAATATCCTGATTGAATAAATAGGCATTTTGCACAGGAATAAGCCCGTCTTTCTCTCCCCAAATAATCAGCGTGGGCTTTTGAATGGTCTTAATTTTTGCTGGCTCCTGCTCTAATCCGTTTTTAAAGATGGCTAATAAGGCTTTTCGATTGCCTTGCGCAATGGCCATATCGTGAAACCGATTGATCTGTTCTTGATTAATAATGTTGGGGTCTTGATAAATGCCTTTTAAGCTTGCTTTGACCAATGCTTTTGGCGTAATGAATAACATCACATTATTGATCACAGGAGTTGAGGCAATCTTAAAGCCGATAGATCCTTTTGCATTCATGACAGGATATCCTGTTGAATTAATTAAAATCAGTTTTCTTACTTTATCAGGAAAACAAGTGGTGAACTGCCATGCAATACCACCGCCCAATGAATTACCTCCAATATCGCAAAGCGGTATTTGTAGCTTGGTTAAAAAACTGTCTAAAAATTGACTGTAATATTTAAAACTATACGTGTTGGTTGGATTGGGTCCGGTTAAGCCAAATGCAGGCATATCCAAGGTAATGACCCTTCTGTTTTTATGGATATTTTTGACAACCCCTTCAAATGTATGCAGTGAAGAACTAGTGCCATGAATTAAAACCAAGGGTACTGAATCTGATGGGTTGCCTTGATCTCTATAATGCACATTCATGCCCATCAATGGCATGAATTGCGATGCTTGGTTTACATAGAGCGGCTTGAGTTCTTCTAAGGATCTGTCTGGTTGAAAATAAATGATGAACAACAAGACCAATAGCCCTAGGATGGCTGCAAAAAAATAACCAATATATCGTAGGAACTTTTTCATTTGATGAATTTGTCCTACAAATATATTGGTCGTGTTTGGTATGGGATATTAATTTGTGCGAATAGCGCCGATACC
>JAIXYL010000038.1 GCA_027490265.1 Sediminibacterium sp. | reverse complement strand
TTTTGGTCCAGCTTATCCAGTTGGCACAAGATTGTTTGATAATATTGATGCGTTTTTCAGAAATGGTAAATCGCAGACCCATAACCTTGGGGTAGATTTTGGCATCAAAAAGTCAATCTTCCGTTTTTCTGCAACTTATTTAAAACAAGAAGGTGTAGTACCCAATAACGATCAGGAAAAAATCAACCTGAGCTTAAGAAATACAACCAAGATTGGTAAGTATATTGAAATCACCCCAGCGGTAGCCTATACTAGAACCAATACGGCTAAAGTGTTGCGTTCGGCAGGAGGCTATTTATTGGGCTTATTGCAATATCCCAGCACCATTGACGTAACCAGGTCTGAAGACGATGGTGGCAATAAGTTACCACTGTTCTCTGCCAATGCCAATGGTGAAGTAGACAACCCACTTTGGAATGTGGCCAATAACAGAGGCCGTGATCAAACAGATCGTTTATTTTCTTCATTAGGAATCAATATCAACCCAACCAAATGGTTAAGCATTACTGGTCGTTTTGGTTATGATATGTATAAAACCATTGGTTACCAAAACTACCATCCACAATCCTTCTTTGTTACCAGTGCTTTAAGAGGCTCTCAAGACAATTATTGGAACACTTACAAAGGGTATAACCATACCATTAATGCCACAGCTAAAAAATCAATAGGCGATTTCAATCTGCGTGTTATGGCTGGAACCATGTGGCAAGATTATAGAACAGAGGGCTATGCTGTAAGTGGAAACAACGTAGCAGATCCAAATAGAACCGACTCTAATAATACTGCACCAAACACTAGAGTGCGTTTATTGCGCAACAACTTTGGAGAACCAAACCTTCGTTTGTTGAGACAGATTGCGTTCTTTGGCGAGTTTGCCATTAGTTACAAGAATTTATTATTCTTCAACTACTCACATCGATTTGAGTCTGCATCAACTTTACCAGCAGCCAATAGAAATTATAATTATCCTGGCTTAAGTTTGAGTGCCATCATGACCGATATCATTCCTGCCTTAAAGAAAGGTGGTGTAATGAATTACTGGAAATTGAGAGGTTCAATGGCCAATACAGCAAGATTGAATACCCCTTATTCTACGCAGTCAGTATTCGTGAACAATTTCGGTAGTGCCAACGGCCCTGCTTATTCATATGGATTTACCAATAACAATCCAGACTTACAACCAGAGCGTCAAAGCACATTTGAAATTGGTACTGAGTTCAAATTCTTAAAAAACAGATTAAGCATTGACGCAACTTATTACAATACCTTAACCAAGGGACAAATCATTGAGAACATGCGTTTGAGTTATGGTACTGGATTTGTGTTGAACACACAAAATGCTGCCAGCACGAGAAACGAGGGTGTTGAAATTGCCATTGACTATCAAATGGTACAGAAAAAAGACTTTACTTGGAATACCCGTCTGAACTTCAATAGAATGTGGAACGCGGTTGTTGGTTTTCCAGCAAACGTGTCTGAGTTTTATATTTCTGATACATGGTTATTTGGTAATGCACGTGCCAGCGTATTAGGTATTGGAAGTCCAACCACAGGTATTGCTTCTTGGGGTTATGCCAGAAACAATGCGGGTCAAATCTTGATTAACCCTTCAAATGGCTTACCAATTTCTGATGGTTTATTCAAACTAAGAGGCGATCGTAATCCAGCATTTACATTGGGTATTCAGAACTCATTGCGTTATAAAAATTGGCGTTTGAGTTTCTTATGGGATTTAAAAATTGGTGGAGATATTTTCAATGGTAATGAAATGTTCTTAACTGGTATCGGTAGAAGCAATAGAACAGCCGATCGTTTTGTACCAAGAGTCATTGATGGTGTATTGAATGATGGTTTTGCGAACACAGCTACTCCAACCAGAAATACTATTTCTGTTATCCCTGGCTATAACGATGCTTATTACACCGCTTCAAATATGCCTGAAGAAGCATTCATTCAAAAGAATGTGAATTGGTTGAGAATGCGCGATATCACGTTAAGTTACTCATTAACCGATCGTGCTTTGAGAAACTTAAATGGTGTAAAATCAGCCAGCATCTTTATTACTGGTAACGACTTGTTCTTAATCACCAACTATATGGGTGCAGATCCTCAAGTAAGTGGAAACACTGCGGCAACAAGAGGGGTAGGTGCTTTTGGTTTCGACTATGGCACTTTGGCAACACCAATTAGTTTAAACTTTGGTGTAAGAGTCGGTTTTTAACTTGAAAAATAGCTAACATGAAAAAATCAATGATCAATATTAAAACCTTAGTTTCACTGGCATTTGCTGGTGTACTAATGGCATCTTGTCAGAAAAAATTAGACGAGGCCTTCCCCAATCCAAATGCGGGCGTAAGAGTACCTGTTGAAACATTACTACCAGGGATCATCAGCAATATGGGTGGTAGCTCATCAGCCGCTGGCTCTGCATATGGAACGCAAAATGATGGTTTACAGGTTGGGAAATATGTTCAATTTTGGGCTACCAATACTGCAGGTAACCAATTCGATCAAATGGGTGGCGCAACTGGTGCCAGTGATTTGATGGGGTCTATCTGGGCCATGCATTATTATGGTATGGGACAAAACCTCAAAAGAATGATGGAATGGGCTGCTCAAGAAAAAAAATGGGACTATGTAGGAGTTGGTGAAGCCATTTCTGCTTGGAGTTGGTTAACCACTGCAGAAATGTATGGGGATATAATTGTTCGTGAAGCATTTAGAGCAGACCAATTGGTTTTTAATTATGATGAACAATCCATCGTATACGATACGGTTCGTCAAATTTGCAGAAGAGCCATTGTTAATTTGAACAACACTGGAGATAGCGCCAGCCCAGCTAACTTAGCAAAGGGCGATGCGTATTTCTTCAACGGTGACGTGAACAAATGGAAAAAATTTGTTTACGCAGTAATGGCACGTTCTTTTCATCATTTGAGTAACAAATCATCCTACAATGCAGATTCAGTAATTTTTTATGCTAATTTGGCGATGAACGTAAATGCTGATAATGCCACCATGCGTTTTGCAAATACTGGCATCACTGGTACGTCCAATTTCTTTGGCCCTGTTCGTAACAATGTGGGCACATTGAGACAAACAGATTATATAGCCAACTTACTTTCTGGTACCAATAGCAGATTCCCAGGGGTAGTTGATCCTAGAGCAGCTTATATTATTCGTGAAAACCCCAATGGTAATTATAGAGGTATTAGGTTGAATAGAGGTACCAGTGGTTTGGTTGTAGCCGATCAACCTGCTAATTTTTGGGGCAGTGCATTTGCCTCAACAGCAGCGCCAACTTCCGATGCAGATTGTAGATATGTATTTAAAAATGGATCGCCTTTCCCTATTATCACAGCCAGTGAAATCAAATTCATGATTGCTGAAGCTCAGTACCGTAAAGGTCAAAAAGCTGCAGCAAGAACGGCTTATTTAGACGGGATTCGATTGAGTTTTGATTTATTGATGAGTAATTATGGTTCTGCGGTTCCATCAGCAAGAGTCATAACAGATGCGGTTAGAGATGCTTATTTAGCCAACCCATTGGTAGCACCTACAGTCGAAAACTTGACTTTGTCTCATATTATGTTACAAAAATACATCGCATTATATGGCTATGGTATTCAAGAAACTTGGACTGATATGCGTCGCTTTCATTATACTGATATTGAAGCTGGCCAAACAACCCCAGTTTATGCCGACTTAGTTGTGCCAACAGGTATTGATTTGTTTGGTAACAATAA
>JAIXYL010000026.1 GCA_027490265.1 Sediminibacterium sp. | reverse complement strand
GGTGGTGGTGAATTTTATTTCACCGATCGTTTCCGTGAAAATTTAGGTGGTCCTTTAGGCATTGGCAATATTACTTCTGGTAAGGAATTCTTAGACCACGAAGAAAACAGTACTGGTTCATTATTAAATTTCCCAGGAAAAGAATTGGTGTCTACCGCTTTTGACCCGATTACTACTTGGTATACTGGTGGGGTTAGATATTATAACAACAGCAATGGAGTTGCAGTGAACGGTAAGGTTTTATACCAAGGAAATGACGTTGCTGTTTTTGGTAAGGCCAATGGTTTGGGTGATCTTGAATTAATCACTGCCCCAGCGCCTATTGAAATTGGTAACAGAGTGTGGTTTGATGCAGATGGAGATGGCATTCAAGATGCTGACGAAAATGGCATTGCAGGCGTTACTGTTACATTAGTGCAAGGCACAACTGTAATTGCAACAGCTACTACTGATGCAGATGGTAATTATTTCTTCTCTTCTGATCCAAATGGTGTAAACACCACATCGGCTATTTATAATATTTCTCAGTTACAGCCTGGTACTGCTTTAATCATTCGCATTCCGAATGTACAAGGTTCTAGTGTTCAAACGCCTTTAAGCACTTATGAACTTACAGTAATTGACAATGGCGGCTTAGATACCGAAGCTGATTTAAGAGACAGCGATGCTGCTTTAAACGGCACTAATGCAGATGTAAACATTACAGCTGGTGTTTCAGGTGAAAACAACCATACTTACGACTTCGGTTTTGTAACCATTGGCGGCGTTGGCGGCGGTGGTGGTGGTGGTGTTGAAAGCAAAAGCTTAGGCGATGCCATTGCTTACAGAGTTTACAATAGAGCTGTTAAAAGCGAACAAGGACCTGTTGATTATGCTAAATTGCCTCAGCCTGATCAGTATAATCGCTTTGCAGGAGCTTCAGTTGGTACTTCACTCAAATTACAAGACATCTTACCAACTAGATTGTCAAATGGCTATAGAGCGTTTGTTTCTACACCAACTGATATTATTTCTATAACCAATGCTAAGGAAATCTTGTCTATTGATTTCGTAAGCAATAATATTTCTAAAGCAGTTGCATTTGGTACAAGAACGGTTGGTCAGGTGTATGACCATACCAAAGCCATTTGTGACAGATTAAAAGGTTACGAATTAATTGCTTTGAATAAAATCAATGTAAAAGGATTTGATTTAGTGCAGTATAATTTAAAAAACAATAAAGGAGAAATTGAATACGCAACCAGTTTTGTAATTGGTGCAAAAACCGGTAGAAACAATTATACCCTTCAATCTAATTGGTTAAATAAAGATTATACACTTGAAGAAATGATGTATAATATTCAATTATGGGGCGGATCTCCGAGCCTTGTGATTGAAATGGCTTCAGATATTATTACCCGCTTGAATACAGGCTTACCTGTGGTGGCCATTCCAAATACTGCTGGTTTACCTGGTGCTTACTTTACCGCTGGCGATAGAATTGATGATACAGTAACGTTAACATTACAGAATAATTTAACGGCTACCAATGGTTATTTAGAAATCAGCGATAGAGCTAATGAACAAACAACCACACAGGTTAAAAGAATGATTCCAATCACGGCTACTGCAAAAGGTATATCTACCGTTAGCATTCCAACAAGTGATTTATTTGAATCAACCATTCACTTGTATATGAATGGTAAATTAGAAGACCAAGTGTTTATGGCTGATGGTGCTTGGGGTGTTGACTACAATAACAATACTTCTAGCTTAAAGAAATTTGTAGTAACCAACAGCAATGCAACCAGATCTAAGGATGAATTTAATGTATTTAGAAATGCTGAAATTGCTGGCACAACGCCTGATTACTTAACAGTCTACAAATTGTTAAGAGCTGGTGGTGTAGCACAAGATTTAAGTGCCTATAAAAGCTTGAAATTCACTGCCGCAGGTAACGCAGCCATTGTGATTACTTTGGTTAAACAATCAATTGCAAATTGGAACGACCAGTATAGTCTTACAATGCCAATTAGCAGTGAGTCGAAAGAATATGCTGTAGGTTTAGAAGATTTTAAATCAGCAAGCATCAATGCAGGCATTGACTTAAAAGATATCACTTCTATTGTGGTGACAATTGTTCCACCAAGCAAAGGAAAAAGTACAGATCTTCAATTGGCATTGAGCAATATTTCTTTCAGCAAAGAAGACATGAATTTTATCAATAGCTTGAAAGAAGTCAGCATCAACACATTCCCTAACCCTGTTACAGGTAATCGATTTACTGTTCGCTTTAAGAGTGAAACCAGCAAAACATTACAATTGAAATTAAGTGACGGTATAACTGGAAAGGTTATTTTAACCAAGCAAGTGAATGCCATTAGAGGTGAAAATATTGTACCAGTGGATTTTGAAAACAATGGTGCGCAAAAAGTCATGATTGTTAATTTGGATGGTGTTGGCGTAGACAATACCAAATACAAAGCAGCGAAAATAATTGCTGGAAAATATTAGAATAAATTATATGTAACGTTTTTGGTGAATTTATTCACATTTTAAGCCTATTTGCCTCAAAAGATTTAATCTTAAAGGTAAATAGGCTTATTTTTGCAGTAAATAAACCAAAAACTATATGTCTTTAAGATTTAACGCAATCAGTAGTATTGCCAAAGATGCGGAAACGACCATACCGCAATTCAGTTCTAAGATTACGGCGATTTTCGGAGAAAATGTGTTTACACAAAAAACGGCTCGTGAATTCTTAAGCGATGAAGCATATAAAAGTTTAATCACCAGTATCAGAGGTGGCAAAAAAATTGATCGTGGTGTTGCCAGTCAAATTGCTAACGGTATCAGAGCATGGGCTGAAAGTAAAGGTGTTACACACTATACACACTGGTTTCAACCATTAACTGGAACAACTGCTGAAAAACACGATTCCTTCTTTACGTTAAAAAGTGATGGCACTGCAATTGAAGAATTTGACGGTGCAGCCTTAATTCAACAAGAACCAGATGCTTCATCTTTTCCAAGTGGCGGTTTAAGAGCTACTTTTGAAGCCCGTGGTTATACTGCTTGGGATCCTTCTTCACCTGCTTTCATCATGGAAATTGGGAAAGGAAAAACACTTTGCATTCCAACCCTATTTGTTTCCTATACCGGTGAGTCATTAGATTATAAAGCACCTTTATTAAAAGCATCTGAAGCCGTTAATAAAGCAGCGGTTGATGTGTGCAATTACTTTGATAAAAATGTAACGAAAGTGACTGCAACCCTTGGTTGGGAGCAAGAATATTTTGTGATTGATGCTGGTCTTGCCAAAGCCAGACCCGACTTAGTACAATGTGGTAGAACAGTATTCGGTGCATCGCCTGCAAAAGGTCAACAAATGGAAGACCATTATTTTGGTTCTATTCCAGAGCGTGTATATGCGTTCATGAGAGACTACGAGCAAGAAGCTTATAAATTAGGGATTCCATTACGTACCAGACATAATGAAGTGGCGCCTGCACAATTTGAGTGTGCGCCAATTTTCGAAGACGTGAATATTGCAGTTGACCACAACATTCTTTTAATGGATGTAATGGCAAGAGTAGCTAAAAGACATAACTTGGTTGTATTACAACATGAAAAACCATTTGCAGGTATTAACGGTAGTGGTAAGCACAACAACTGGAGTTTGGCAACAGATACAGGTGTAAACTTATTGGCACCAGGTAAAACGCCAAAGACCAACCTCATGTTCTTGACGTTCTTTGTAAACACCATTAAAGCAGTACACGATAATGCTGATATTATGAGAGCAGCGATTGCTTCTGCTTCAAACGATTATCGTTTGGGTGCCAACGAAGCGCCTCCTGCCATTATCTCAGTTTTTGTTGGACAATACTTATCTAAGGTATTGGCCGATGTTGAAACCAGAGTAGGCACTAAGTTTGACGAACAAGATGAAGCCATCTTAAAACTAGATTTACACCGCAGCATTCCGGAGTTAATGTTAGACAACACAGATCGTAACAGAACCTCTCCGTTTGCATTCACAGGTAACAAATTTGAATTCCGTGCGGTTGGTTCTTCTGCTAACTGTGCCAATGCTATGACAGTATTGAACACCATTATGGCTGATACGCTAAAAAAATTCAAAGCTGAAGTAGATGGTTTAATTGAGAAAGGTGAGAAAAAAGAAATTGCCATTATGCACGTGATTCAACAATACATTGTTGCAAGCAAAAAAGTGTTGTTTGAAGGTGACGGCTATAGCGACGAATGGCACCAAGAAGCTGAAAAGCGTGGCTTGCCTAACTTAAAAACCACTCCAGTTGCTTTGGATGCAATGGTGACTGAAAAAGCCATGAAGCTCTACCAAACCAATGGCATATATTCTCATTCAGAGTTAGAAGCGAGATATGAAATTGAGCTAGAAAAATACATTAAGACGGTTCAAATTGAAGCGCGTGTTATGGGCGACTTGGCCATCAATCATATTTTACCTGCTGCTATTAAATATCAAAATGATTTGATTAAAAATATCACCGGACTAAAAGAAGCTGGCTTAGACGAATCTGCTTACAGCAGTCAACTTACTATTCTTAAATTTATCAGCAGTCATATTTCTGTGATTCATACCAAAGTGTATGAAATGGTTGAAGCCAGAAAAGTAGCCAATAATATTGTACATAGCAGAGACAAAGCCATTGCATACGAAAACATCAAGAGCACTTATTTTGATGAAATCAGATACCATGTAGACAAGTTAGAGCACCTAGTAGACGACGAATACTGGACTTTACCTAAGTACAGAGAAATGTTATTCTTGCGCTAATTTAACTGCCGAGAAACTTACCTTGTTGACCGATAAACGAATAGTGGATTTGAAAAAATCCACTATTTTGTTTACATAAATACTACTACAATGAAAAAACTTATCACATTAGCGTTCTTTGCGCTTATTTGTTCCCTTACTTCAGTACAAGCTCAAGGTGGTGGCGGTCAAATGGACCCAGCTCAAATGCTTGAAATGATGAAGCAACGTATTAAACCAGGTCTCATTGAAAAAACGAAATTAACAGATGCGCAAGCAGACAAGGTTTTGGAAATTCAGTTATGGAGTCAAGGTGAAATGCGTGGCATGCGCGAATTAAGCGAAGAAGAAAGAGCCGCAAAAACCAAGTCGGTTAACGAAGAAAAAACCAAGAAATACAAAGCCATTCCTTTGACAGATGACCAAATCAAAGCAGTGAATGATTTCTATGAAGAAATGAGAAAAGCCCGCATGGGTGGTGGCCGTGGTGGTGGTGGATCAAACTAATTTGTTTGTCCGCTGATGTAAAAGATTATCCACATGACATAAAAAAGCCTCATCATTTCTGGTGAGGCTTTTTCTTTATGCATATCAGCTGATTATTTCATTGTGAATGATTCTAAAAATTTAGTCGTGAAATTACCCTTTCTAAAATCTTCATTTTGCATCAATTGCAAGTGAAAAGGAATGGTTGTTTTTACTCCTTCAATCACATATTCGCTTAAAGCACGATACATGGTATCGATGGCTTCTTCGCGGGTTTGCGCAACTGTAATCAACTTACCAATCATGGAATCATAGTATGGTGGGATCACATACCCCGCATAAACATGACTGTCTACACGAACGCCATGCCCCCCGGGCGTAAACAGATTGGTGATTTTTCCTGGAGAAGGTCTAAAATCATTATAAGGATCTTCTGCATTAATTCTGCACTCTATTGCGTGCATGGTGGGTTCATAATTTCTACCAGAAATTTTTTCACCCATGGCAATTTTAATTTGCTCCTTAATTAAATCGAAGCTTACGACTTCTTCTGTTACACAGTGTTCAACCTGAATACGCGTATTCATTTCCATGAAGTAGAAGTTGCGATGCTTGTCTACTAAGAATTCAATCGTACCTACACTTTCATAATTAATGGCTGATGCCGCTTTGATAGCTGCTTCTCCCATTTTTGCTCTTAAGTCTGCCGTCATAAATGGAGAAGGCGACTCTTCAACCAATTTTTGGTGGCGACGTTGAATAGAACAATCTCTTTCACTTAAGTGGCAAACATTGCCATATTGATCTCCAGCAATTTGGATTTCAATATGTCTGGGCTCTTCAACAAATTTCTCCATGTAAATGCCATCATTCTTAAATGAGGCAGCTGCTTCCATTTTTGCAGTGGTATAGGCTCTTTCAATCTCTTCTTCATTCCATACTACACGCATCCCTTTTCCACCGCCCCCAGCCGTTGCTTTTAAAATAACTGGATAGCCAACTTCTTTAGCCAATGCTTTTGTTTGTTCTACACTTTCTAACAAACCTTCTCCACCTGGCACAACAGGTACGCCAGCTTTAATCATGGTTTCTTTGGCCGTGATTTTATCCCCCATCTTATTGATCATATCTGGGGTTGGACCAATAAACTTGATCCCATGATCGGCACAAATTTGAGAGAAGCGTGCATTTTCCGCTAAAAATCCATACCCAGGATGAATGGCATCTGCATTGGTAATTTCTGCAGCAGCCATAATATGGGCAATATTCAAATAAGAATCACTGCTTTGTGGTTTCCCAATACAAACAGCTTCGTCAGCAAATTTTACGTGTAGGCTTTCTCTATCAGCAGTGGAATAAACCGCAACTGTTTTAATACCCATTTCACGGCAGGTTCTGATGACCCTTAAGGCAATCTCTCCCCTGTTGGCAATTAATATTTTCTTAAACATGTACAGTTTTTTAAATAAAGAATTGATTAAGCCGGCTCAACCAAGAAGAGGGGCTGATCATATTCTACAGGACTGGCATCTTCTACCAAAACCTTTACAATTGTGCCCTTCACTTCACTTTCAATCTCATTGAACAACTTCATTGCTTCAATGATGCAAACAACTTTACCTGGGGTGATTTCAGTACCTACATCAGCCAAAATTGGTTTATCTGGTGAAGGTCTGCGGTAAAAAGTACCAATCATTGGACTTTTCACTGTGATCAAATTATCGGCTTTAGGGGCAGGGGCTGCAGGAGCTGGAGCTGATGGAGCAGCAGCTGCAATAGGTGCTGGACTTGGCGCAGGTGTGGTAAACACTTGATGCGTTGGTGCGGCGGTCATATTCACAACTGGCTCTTCTTTTTGCTTGATGGTTACCTTACCATCTTTGTCCTCAATACTTATTTCGCCAATATTGCTTTTGTTAATGATTTTGATTAGTTCGTGGATTTGCTTTAAGTCCATAAATGGCAGTTTTAGGGGTAAAATCAGTTATTTTTCGCTGAATTGTGGGGCAAAATAGCCTTTTTTTACTAAAAAACAGGGATTTTCTCATTCTAAGCAAAATGACCTGAAACGGGTGGAATCAGGTCATTCTTTTCCGGAAGCCCGGTTAGATTATTCTTTTACGCGTTCTACGTAATCGCCTGTTTTGGTATTGACACGAATTAATTCGTCTTGGTCAACAAACAATGGCACCATTACGGTAGCACCAGTTTCAATGGTAGCAGCTTTTAATGCTCTGGTAGCTGTATCGCCCTTTAAACCGGGTTCGCAATAAGTAATTCTTACCACAATTTTTTCTGGTAACTCTGCACCAATAGGCAATTCAGTTTCGGTATTAATGAACACAAATACTTCTGAGCCATCCATCAAGAACTGAGGTGCATCAATCATTTCCTCTGATAATGCAATCTGCTCAAAGGTTTCATTATTCATCAAGTTATAGCCAGTTTCATCTTTGTAGAGGTACTGGAACGCTTTCTTTTCAACTCTTACAGGAAAAATGGTTTCCCCACTATTCCAAGTTTTTTCAATAGAACGCTTGTTGTCTACACCTTTTAATTTAGCCCAAACTTTTGCCGCTGCTCTGGCAGTTTTGTTTTCACCAAATTCTACTACAGAATAAAGGTTGCCGTCCAATTTTAAAATCATGCCGCGACTGATGTCGGAAGTAGTTGCCATAAAGTATTTTTTAAATATATCGTCCGATAAAGACGGGTGCAAAAGTAGGAAATAGGAATCAGTTTTGCTTAAATAAATAGGAATAAGTCTTTAAAAGCTTAAAGGTTAACTGAACATGAATAATGGCTGTCACACTGATAAAAAACATAATGCCAGCCACTACCTTAAAAGTGCTGATCATCGTTTCAATAGATATTTTACCAGCCAACTCGGGTTGTTGCTGCATGACTTCTTCTAACATTTGTTGCAATTGCAAATCGCCCAAAAAGAATACACCTACAGAATTTAGGAAAAACATACCAGAAATAAATAGCGTGCCATATGCATTCACTTTAATCCAATCTTTTAAAGTGGGCTTAATGTGAAATTGATTGTTGATCCCCTTCAATAAAAAACGGAGTGATGCAAAGACATAGATCACAAAGCAAGCCATGATAAACGCAATAAACAACATCGCTGGATTACCTGTAAGCCCCATTAGCAACACAAACAAATTGAAAAAACCCAATAATAAAGCAGCAGGCACTAATAGAAAACTCAAAATCTGATAAATTGTTAGTTGTCGCATTCAATCAAAATTTTACTGTTGTTGAACAGTAAAGCTATTGATAAAATTGTCATTGACACCATTTGGGGATTTTTCTAGTTGCACATTATTGATTTCTTCAAAAACCATCCCATCCTCATAGCCAACCGAAACAAAAACTGATAATAGCTGGTGTGCTGGTCCTTTGAATGTGCCTTTAATTGGGGTACAATCTGCAAAATCCCTACCTACGGCCAGTTTAATATGATGATTACCAACCAATGCATTGTTGGTCGGGTCAATGCCAACCCACCCATAATTTGGAATAAAGAATTCTACCCAAGCATGTGTGGCCCCCTCACCTCTCATCCCATTTTTATTGGGGCAGATATAGCCACTTACATATCTGGCAGGTATTTGCATGGCACGCAACAATTCTAATAAAATATGAGCAAAGTCTTGACAAACCCCTGACCGATGTGCAATGATCTCATCTACGGTTGTTTCAATGGTTGTAATTCCTTTGATATAGGTGAAGTTTTCATAAATGAATTCACTGCATGCTGTTGCTAAAGTGGCAATAGATTTATTGGGCGAATAAATAGACAACCATACAGATTCTAAAAATGATTTCCCGGATACAGCAGCGCCTCTGGTGTATTGTAACAATTGCAAATCATTCAAATCAAATGTTGAGTCTTGAATAGATGTATCAGGAAAAGGACCCAGCAAATTTGGTTTCGTTTCAATGATTAAGCGACTCTCAATAATTAATTCTTGATGTTGCAATAATAAATTGAAGTTGCCGGTTTTATTCCCCCAATAATCAGAAAAAGTAAAGATATCAGGACTTCCAGTAATCTTTAAGTCGTGCTCGATTATCTTTTGAGTTGGAATATTGGTTGGATATATTTTTATTTCATTGACACTTTCCTTAATTGGTCGATCATATTCGTACTTGGTAATATGCTGAATCTTAAAAATGGACATGTATGGTTGGTTATGAATATGAAAAATAAATTTGACCAAATAAACTACCAAAAGCATTCAACTCTGATCGGATACTGTTTAAATATGGCTCAATCCCTATTTGATTAATCATGGTTAAATCTGCATACTTGATTTGACTGTTTAGTCTTCCAAAACTGTTTTTTAATTCATGAATACCTTCTACAGGATTGGCATGAATAATATCACCCAAATACTTTTGCGCTCTTTCTAATGAATAATGTAATGATCGTGGAAAATACTGATCAAACAATACTTGATTGGTTACATTGTCGTTGTGGTGATTATTGCTGTATTTTTTTAAGTGTAATTCATAACCTGAAAGGGCCAACAACAAACTTCGCCAGAAAAGAATGTCCTGATCATTGCGTAAATCAAAATCAATGCGCTTGTAAAAATGATACACCAATGCTACGGTTAACAAACATCTTTCAGAATACTTGCCAATATTCATATAATTCCAGCCCTGACCTCTTGGCATGGTGCTGTCTGCAATGCCACAGAATTGATCTGTACTTGCAATGAGTGAATCAATCACTACAATAGCTTCTGCGCTATTAAGCTTGTCTTCCAATGCTGCATGATTCACCATATGATACAGATGATTGACTTGCTCCCATACTTCTTTGGTAACTTGATCTTGCACACCGCGTGCATTCTCCCTGGCCCTTGTGATAATACAACGCAAGGAATTGGCATTACTTGTATCGGTAATTAGGTATTTTAATGAAGCCGCATGATTGCCTTTCAAACGATTGATTTCATCTGAATGCAAAGTGGTAAACACTTCCAAAGCTGTTTGCCAGGTTATGCCACTGGCTTGAACTTTATCAAAAGACAATATGTAACTCGTCTTTAACAAACGAAGCATTCCATCGGCTCTTTCCATATAGCGGTGCATCCAATAAAGTGAGTCTGCGATTCTACTTAACATGCTGCTCAATTTTAAATTGATTGATCAATAATCCAGGTGTCTTTACTTCCTCCACCCTGTGATGAGTTCACTACCAATGAGCCCTCTTTTAATGCCACGCGCGTTAATCCCCCCGGAACAATTTGTATACCATTTGGGCCACAAAGCGCATAAGGTCTAAAATCAACATGTCTGGGTTGCAATACACCATTTAAAAAACAGGGCACTGTTGATAGCGAGATAATCGGTTGCGCAATAAAATTTCTTGGATTATCTTGAATGAGATGAATGGCTTTAGCAATGGCTTCCTCGCTTGCACTATTGCCCATAATCATTCCATAACCACCTGACTGATTGGTTTCTTTAATCACCATTTTATGTATGTTGTCAATCACATACTGTCGCTCATCAACATGATCCATTTGGTATGTTGGCACATTGGGTAAAATGGGGGTTTCGTTTAAATAATATTGAATCATTTTAGGCACGTAAGCATACACGGCTTTATCGTCAGCCACTCCATTGCCCAGTGCATTCACGATGGCCACGTTGCCTTTCCGATAAGCACTCATCAAGCCAGGGACGCCTAATGCACTGTTTGGATTAAAGACCAGCGGATCTAAATACTCATCGTCTACACGTCTATAAATCACATCAACTTGCTGCAAGCCAGCTGTAGTTTTCATATATACTTTCTGGTTGTTCACCAATAAGTCTCTACCCTCCACTAATTGAATCCCCATTTGACGTGCTAAAAATGTGTGTTCAAAATAAGCGGAATTGTATACCCCAGGGGTGAGCATCACCACCACTGGATTGGCTACTTGTCTAGGTGACAGGGATACCAGATTATCGTGTAATAACAAGGGATACTGGGTAATCATGCGCACATTATTCTTGGCCAATAAATCAGGAAAAATGCGTTTGGTAACTTCCCGATTTTCTAACATATAAGAAACGCCTGAAGGGGTTCTTAAGTTATCCTCTAATATGTAGAACTGGCCGTCTTCACCCCTGATTAAATCAATGCCTGCAATATGAACATAAATATCATGTGCTACTTTAACGCCATGAACTTCATGGGTAAAATGTGGACAGGAGGCAATTAATGCTGCAGGTACAATGCCTTCTTTAATGATTAGTTGTTCATTATAAACATCCTTCAAAAATAAGTTTAAGGCTTTAATCCTTTGTTGAATGCCGGCTTCTATATGATCCCATTCCGCCGCAGTAATGATTCTGGGTAGAATATCAAATGGAAAAATCCTTTCGATGCCTTCATCATTATTATAAACAGTAAATGTGATGCCCTGGCTCATGAATAGTTCGGCCGCCAATTGGTGTTTTTGATGAAAGTCTTGCAAATTCAAATGGCTCAAAGCAGCGGCCATCGTATGATAGGGTGCACGAATACCCGCACCATCTTTCATTTCATCCCAAATACCTTTCTGTAAGGGATAATGATTAAATAAAGTGTCTACCGTCATTTACCATTGTTTAGAATTGACATAAAGCTATTATTCCCTACAATGGCAGCAATCATAGGTAAGATAAGGAAAAAGAGTAAAATAAAAAAAATATACATAATTTACTTATGTATCCGCAAATTATGTATTATTGCCACATGAAAAAGTCCTCTTTATATAAAGGTTGTTTAGAACCGATTCTTTTACGACTCTTAAAAGACCATGGAAGAATGTATGGTTATCAAATGACTCAAATGGTAAAAGAAATCACTAAGGGTGAACTCAATATTACCGAAGGCGCATTGTACCCATTGTTGCATAAACTTGAAGAACAAGGCATCGTTGAAACTGAAACAGAAATGAATGGGAATAGGATGCGCAAATACTACAGTTTAACCAAAGCTGGTAAAAAGCAAACCAATATTGCCATGGATGAAATGAAAGCATTCATGCAAAGTCTTGAATTTATTGTGAATCCAAAAACGGCGATAGGATGATTACGGACGCAGAGTACGAAAGCCTTTTTGCTTTCTGTAGAAGGCATTATGTTCAATACTATGATGTACAAGTAGAACTGGTAGACCATTTGGCTTCCGCGATTGAAGCGCGCATGCTTGAAAATCCCAAGCTCAGTTTTGAGCAGGCTTTAGATAGTGTTTATGCTGGATTTGGCATCAAAGGATTTGCAGATATTGTAGCTACCCGCATGCAAATGGTGAGCGAAAAATGTAAAAAACAAAAATGGCAATTATTCTTTTCGTATTTCACTGTTCCTAAAATTGCGATAACTGCTTGTATATATGCAGCGCTTTTAATAGTGGGCAAATTGTTGACACAGGAATACTTTAAAGGGATCTTTTTATTGATACTTTGGTTTGTAGTCTTCAGTTTTGAAATTTTCCATTCTCTTCAAAGCAAACGGTTATTCAAACAACAGAAAAAAGAAATGATTTATACCAATGAACGATTATCTGGTGTGCTTTTTTCTGGATTCTTTTTACAGATTTTTTTTCAAAATATTATTTTTAAATACGTAGGAATTGAGCAAATTAGTTTCTTTACATTTTCAATGGCCGCTTTATTAATAGTCATTGTGTTTATTTCAGTTCTTGCACACCGAGATTTTGTAAAAGAACTATACAAAAACGCTATTAAACAATATCCCAACGCTTTTGCTTAATATTCATGACATGCAACTAACTGAAGAACAATACCGTCTAGTGAATCAATACTGCAAAAAATCTGGCAAGTATTTTTATGATGTAGAAATAGAATTAACCGACCATATGGTGAATTTTATTGAAGACAGACTAACCCAGCCCTCAGATTTTGATCGCTTGTTTGAGCAAATAAAATCTGAGTTTAATAAAGCCACGATTCATCAAATCATTCAAGAAAAATCGGTTGCCATTGAACGGCAACTTAAACATCAACTAACCAAGGAACTGTTGCAATACCTTAGTTTTCCAAAAATCTCACTCAGTCTTTTATTTGTGGCCGGTGTTATTTGGCTGGATCAAAATAAGAATATTGATAAAATAGCTGGTTCCTTAATTCATATTCTGAACCTACTCAATCTTACTTATGCCTTTGGCAAAGGCAAACTAGCCAACGACAATATCCGTCAGAAAACCAAATCCTTGCTCAGCATGAAAATCATAAGGGCCTACCATTTGATTTTCATCCTGCCCACCATTTTTTATTTAATGATTTCCTTGGGCATTATTTTTGAATTATCCAATGGCAATCATTTCATTAATCAGATGGCGTTGTATTTATTGCCTGTGGTGATTTTATTCAATTTAGCTTGGCAGCAAGTTTATATTAATGCGCAATTAAAAATCAGACAAACCTATCCCAACGCATTTGCTTAAATCATCTATATTAAAGAAGCCGCTCCAACAAATGAAGCGGCTTCTTTATGCATCGTATGCTTGGGCAATTATTTAAGATTCAATTTAATCTGCAATTCATCAAACTGCTTTTCATCAATCGTACTTGGCGCATCCAACATTACATCACGTCCACTATTGTTCTTAGGAAATGCAATAAAATCTCTGATGCTTTCACTGCCGCCTAAAATTGAACACAATCGATCAAACCCAAATGCAATACCGCCATGTGGTGGAGCTCCATATTCAAAAGCACCCAGTAAAAAACCAAATTTGTGTTGGGCTTCTTCTTCAGTCATACCAAGTGCTGCAAACATTTTTTCTTGTAATGGGCGCTGATAAATTCTGATAGATCCTCCCCCAATTTCATTACCATTCAATACCATATCATAAGCATTGGCTTTGATATTGGAATAAGGATGTTCAAGATACTTATCTGCATCTTCAATCACCGGATTGTTATTGATCATTACATCAATATGATCGGGCTTGGGTGAAGTGAATGGATGGTGTCTGGCCACCCAACGATTCTCTTCTTCTGCGTATTCAAATAGCGGGAAATCCATCACCCATAATAATTTAAATTCGTTGTCTTTGCGCATGCCCAAACGCTTACCCATTTCTAACCGAAGTTCACTGGTTGCTTTTCGGGTTCTTTCTTCGCGGCCAGCTAAAATCAATACCAAATCACCTGCTTGTGCTCCGGCAGAATCTGCAATAGCTTTCAACTTTTCTTCCGCATAAAACTTATCTACACTACTCTTGTAAGTACCATCAGCATTGCATTTGATATACACCAATCCTTGCATGCCAATTTGTGGACGCTTTACCCATTCGGTTAACTCATCTGTTTGCTTGCGTGTATACTCCGCACAACCTGGTACAGCTATTGCCAATACCGTTTCAGCATTATCAAACACACCAAAACCAGCCCCATTAATCAATGCGCCAGTGGCTTCTATTACACCACCTTTCAAAAAAGCAGATTTTAAGTTAGATAACTTCATGCCAAAACGTATATCTGGCTTATCGTTTCCATAATGCCACATAGCGTCTTCCCATGACATTCTTTCAACGGTTTCAGTATAATCAATGGCTTTAACGTCTTTAAAAATTCGCTTTACCAACCCTTCAAACATTTGCAGGATATCTTCTTGTTCTACAAATGCCATTTCACAATCAATCTGTGTAAATTCTGGTTGACGATCCGCACGTAAATCCTCATCTCTAAAACATTTGACAATTTGATAGTAGCGATCATAGCCACTTACCATCAACAATTGTTTAAATGTTTGTGGACTCTGAGGCAATGCATAAAACTGTCCTGGATTCATTCTAGAAGGCACCACAAAATCCCGCGCACCTTCAGGAGTAGATTTAATCAAGAAAGGTGTTTCAATATCCATGAAGTTGTTCTCGTGCAAATAATTTCTTGCAGATCTGTTCACCGCATAACGCAATTCTAAATTCTTTTTAACGGCATTTCTTCTGAGATCTAAAAAACGATACTTCATTCTTAAATCGTCTCCACCATCAGTATCATCTTGAATGGTAAAAGGCGGAACAGCTGATTTATTCAAAATGGTAAAATCAGTCACTGCTATTTCTATTTCGCCTGTTGGAATATTGGCATTCTTGCTGCTTCTCTCTTGCACTATGCCTTTCACTTGCAACACATACTCCCTACCCAATGGTTGTTCGTCTAATAAAGCTGTAAGCGACTCCCCAAATAAAAGTTGGGTAATCCCATATCGGTCTCTCAAATCCACGAATGTGATGGCACCAAATTTTCTAACCGTTT
>JAIXYL010000065.1 GCA_027490265.1 Sediminibacterium sp. | reverse complement strand
TTATTTGGTAACGAAGTAGACAGCATTCGAATTTTTGATCCTGAAACACAATTAAGTGAAAGAAAATTATTGCAGGTCAGTATTATACCCAATGTAGAACTGTTGCCTGAAACTTTTGGCGCTGGTGCTGAAGGAAATAAAATTTCTTTACTTGAATTCATGCCAACCAATACCGTTATCTGGTTAAAAGATTGGGATGTTATTGAAGAAAAAATTAGGTTACAAGTAGAAGATTTTGAAGGCTATTTGTTATTACAAGCGCAAGGATTTTTTGCTAAGCAACAAGATGAGGATGAGCAACATATTTTAAAAGAAGTACAGTGGACAGATTTTGTTAAAGCAGCTGATATTCAAGCAATGGCCATGTTGAAGCCGCTGGTTGAGTTTGGTTACAAGCCTGCTTTTGCAGACTTTGAATTGGAATGTCAAATTAAACCACAACCTGCATTCAATCGACAATTTGATTTGCTGATAAAAGATTTAAAAGCTCTAGAATCTGCACAATATCAGATTTTTATTTTTGCAGATCAGGTCAAGCAATTAGAAAGATTGAATACCATTTTTACTGATTTAAATACCGAGATTCAGTTCACACCAATTGGTACCAGTATACACGAAGGATTTATTGATCATCAGTTGAAATTAGTCTGCTATACCGATCACCAAATTTTTCAACGTTATCACAAATACAAGGTTAAGCAGGCTTATAATAAAAATAAAGCCATCACTTTAAAAACGCTGAGAGACTTACAACCAGGGGATTATGTCACACACATTGATCATGGGGTAGGCACATATAGTGGCTTACAAAAATTAGAAGTCAATGGCAGAATTCAAGAAGCCGTTAGAATCATTTATAAAGACAGTGATATCCTGTATGTCAATATTAATTCACTTCATAAAATATCAAAGTATACTGGTAAAGAAGGTACTGTGCCAAAAGTGAACAAATTGGGTAGTGATGTTTGGAACAGGCTGAAAGAAAAAACAAAGACCAAGGTCAAAGAAATTGCCTTTGATTTGATTAAGCTTTATGCGCAAAGAAAAGCGCAGAAAGGGTTTGCACACACACCAGACAATTATATGCAAACCGAGTTAGAAGCGTCTTTTATTTATGAAGACACGCCTGATCAAAGCAAAGCAACTGCTGATGTTAAAAAAGATATGGAGCAAGATGCGCCAATGGATCGGTTGGTTTGTGGTGATGTAGGCTTTGGAAAAACTGAGATTGCCATTAGAGCAGCATTTAAATCTGTTGTAGACGGTAAGCAAGCAGCCGTATTAGTACCCACGACCATTTTGGCATTTCAACACTACAAAACGTTTAAAGACCGGTTAAAGGATTTTCCAGTAACGGTTGATTATATCAATCGATTTAAATCAGCAAAAGAAAAAAAGGCAACCCTAGAAAAAGTTAAAGAGGGGAAAATTGACATCATCGTTGGTACGCATGGTTTATTGGGTAAGGAGGTTCAGTTTAAGGACTTGGGCATAATGATTATTGATGAAGAGCAGAAGTTTGGTGTAGCGCATAAAGAAAAATTAAAGACATTAAAATCGAATGTTGATTGCTTAACGCTCACCGCAACACCAATCCCAAGAACCTTACAGTTTAGTTTAATGGGAGCTAGGGATTTGAGCATTATCAATACACCACCGCCTAATCGACAACCCATTCAAACAGAAGTTCAGGTATTTAAAGATGATTTTATACGCGATGCCATTTATTTTGAAACAGAGCGGGGCGGGCAAGTGTTTTTTATTCATAATCGTGTAAAAGGATTGGCAGAAATGAGTGCGCTGATTCAGGGCTTATGTCCTGACTTGAGTATTGGGTATGCCCATGGACAATTAGAAGGCCATGAATTAGAAGAACGTATTTTGGATTTTATTGAGCGCAAATACGATGTATTGGTGTGTACCAATATTGTAGAAAGTGGCGTGGACATTCCCAATGTCAATACCATTATTGTGAATAATGCACACCAATTTGGCTTAAGTGATTTGCACCAATTAAGGGGTAGGGTAGGACGCAGTAACAAAAAAGCCTTCTGTTATTTGTTGGCCCCTCCAATGAGTACCCTTCCTGTTGACTCTAGAAAACGATTGCAAACCTTAGAACAGTTCAGTGATTTGGGCAGTGGGTTTCAAATAGCCATGCGCGATTTAGACATACGTGGTGCGGGGAATATGTTAGGGGGAGAGCAAAGCGGGTTCATGGCCGATATTGGTTTTGAAATGTACCAGAAAATTTTAGAGGAAGCCATTAGAGAATTAAAAAGAACCTCCTTTAAAGATTTGTTTAAAGAAGAAATCAGCAAGCAAGATGATTTTGTAAGTGATTGTACCATTGATACAGATTTAGAAATTTTGATTCCTGATGATTATGTAGAAAGTATTGCTGAACGATTGTCTTTGTATACCCGTTTAGATAATTGCGAAGATGAAGCTGAGTTGATGCAGTTTCATGAAGAAATGTTGGATCGTTTTGGACCAATTCCAGATTCGGTTGAAGATTTATTTACAACGGTACGTTGCCGCAAACTGGCTGTGGATCTGGGTTTTGAGAAAATGACTTTAAAAGAAGAAACCCTCCGCTGCTATTTTATTAATCGACCAGACTCACCCTATTTTGAATCTGACTTATTTAAATCTGTTCTAGCTTTTTTGCAAACAGGCACCAATAAAGGCAGACTCAAACAAACAGGAAAAATGTTCTTGATGGTAGTGGAGCCAGTCAATGGCATGGAAGCAATGCATACATTCTTACAAAAAATGCATCAGGCTGTTGTTGTAGCCAAACAATCTACTAAGGCATAAAAAAACCCCGATTCAATCGGGGCTTCTTAACGAGTTTTTAAAGGACGATTAGAATCCTTTTTTAGCAACGCCATCAGCAATCGCTTGTAAAGCTTTCGCTTCACTTAGGATAGCTGCCATCTTATTGCCTTTGCCATCATGACCACCAGCCATGTAACCGCCTTTTGCAGTCTTTGTAACAACTGCATCATGCATTGGTACATTTTTTTCTTTTGTTTTTAGGCAATATGCTTTAATCATTTTTGAAGTGTCCATGGTTTGTTGAATTTAATTTTTAGTAATAGGGTACTTAGGTTAGTGATACAAGTTACTGTTTTTTTCTATTATACGTCTATTCTTGCGTATTTAGCATGACTTTCAATAAATTCTCGTCTTGGTGCTACATCATCCCCCATCAACATACTGAAAATTCTATCTGCTTCTGCCGCGCTTTCAATAGTCACGCGTTTCAGGGTTCTGCGAGATGGGTCCATGGTGGTTTCCCAAAGTTGTTCGGCGTTCATTTCCCCCAAACCCTTGTAACGTTGAATGGTAACACTGTCTTCTTTTCCAGCCCCCAATCTTTCAATCAGCGCTTTGCGTTGTTCTTCGCTGTAAGCGTATTCTTGCTCTTTGCCGCGTTTAACCAAATACAAAGGCGGTTGAGCAATATATACACAACCTTGTTCTACCAATTCTTTCATATATCTGAAAATAAAGGTTAGAATCAACGTAGCAATATGCGAACCATCTACATCGGCATCCGTCATGATAATCAGCTTGTGATAACGGAGTTTAGCGGTATTTAAGGCTTTGGGGTCTTCTGGGGTACCTACTGTAACACCCAAAGCAGTATACATATTTCGGATTTCCTCGTTTTCGTAGATTTTGTGCTCCATGGCTTTTTCTACGTTCAAAATCTTACCTCTTAAGGGTAAAATGGCTTGGTAACTGCGGTCACGTCCTTGTTTGGCAGTACCACCCGCAGAGTCCCCTTCCACAAGGTATAACTCACATTTTACTGGATCTTTTTCGCTACAATCTGCCAATTTACCTGGTAACCCACCCCCAGTCAATACGGTTTTACGTTGAACCATATCCCTTGCTTTCTTCGCAGCTACACGCGCTTGGGCGGCCAAAATAATCTTGGAGATGACTTGTTTGCTCTCTCTAGGGTTCTCCTCTAAATAAGCTTCTAATGCCCGCGCAACAGTTGTTTGCACAACACCACTTACTTCACTATTGCCCAATTTGGTTTTGGTTTGACCCTCAAACTGAGGTTCAGGCACTTTTACAGAGATAATGGCACTTAGGCCTTCTCTGAAATCGTCCCCCTCAACGGTTACTTTAGCTCTTTCAAAAAGCCCTTCCTTATCACCATAGCTCTTAAAGACTCTAGTAAGTGCTTGACGAAAACCAGTCACATGCGTTCCGCCTTCAATGGTATTGATGTTGTTGACGTACGAAAAGATATTTTCTTTGAAATCGTCATTGTAGGTTAATGCTACTTCTACAGCAACATTGGTGGCTTCATCATGACCTTCAACAAACAAAGGGGCATTTAAAATTGGATTTCTGTTGGCGTTTTTATCAAGCATTTGCACAAACTCAATAATACCCCCTTCGCTGTAAAAATGATTGGTATAGGCATTTCCAGCATCGTCTAGTTCTCGTAAATCGGTTAAGGTAATATTGATTTTTCGATTCAGATACGCCAATTCTCTTAATCTGCCTTCCAGAATTTCTTTCCGGTAAACTGTTTCTTGGAAGATGGTATGATCTGGCCAAAAATGCACTTTAGTGCCGGTGATACTGCTGGTGCCTGTTTCGCGAACAGCATACTGAGGTACGCCAATGGCATATTCTTGCTCAAAAATTTTACCTTCTCTCTGAACAGTCACCAATAATTTCGTACTCAAAGCGTTCACACAACTGACCCCAACCCCGTGTAAACCGCCTGAAACTTTGTAAGTGTTTTTATCAAATTTACCACCAGCATGCAGTACAGTCATAACCACTTCCAATGCACTCTTTTTCTCTTTAGTGTGCATGGCAGTAGGTATACCTCTTCCGTCATCTTGTACACTGATTGAATTGTCTTCGTGAATGGTCACAAAAATATTCTTACAATACCCAGCAAGGGCTTCATCTATGGAATTGTCTACTACTTCATAAACCAAATGGTGTAAGCCTTTAACACCCACATCGCCAATGTACATGGCAGGCCTTTTTCTAACCGCTTCTAAACCCTCGAGTACCTGAATACTATCTGCGCCGTAATTTTTGTTTTCAGCAGCGTGTTGTTTATCTAATTCTTCGCTCATAAAGTCTTGTCTCACTTGCTTTTTAGTTCATTTTTGCAAGCTGACAAATGTAGTCTTTTTCAAGGGGATTTAACGCGCTTTAATGCCCTAGTTTTCCCCATTTTTCGCATCATTTTCCGCTATTTTTTGGACATATAAATCCTGGCATATATCTGGCCTTCGTTTTGGGTCAATGAGCAATTTTACCAGACTTTAACAGCCTTCGAGCAACCCTTATTTGCCAAATAGATGTTTATACATTAATTTTGCAGTCGGATGAATACAGTCATGGACATATTGAAGCATGCACAAAAAGGTGGTATTGATGCCAATATGGATTTGCTTTATAAGAAAGAACAGCATATTCCTGGCTCTATACAATACACCATTCGCAGATATTATGCCCAGCATCCCTGGGTAGCCGATGACAGTGGTATGATGGTGTATCATTACAACGAAAAAAAGCCCAAAGACAATTATTTAGAGCTTCGCTTTTGTATCACGGGCAATCGATACTGTGCGGAACGCAGTTGTGGCATGTGTAATGAATTGCCCACCATGAATTGCAGTGGCAGAACCCAAACATTGGATGTATTTACATTTCATTTTACTGCAAGTTTTTTAAAGCAATTTGTGCACAATGTAAAATTGGCCAATCGTAAAGATGAAGTATTGGCTTTTAAGCACCCCAATGCGTTTACCAAGTTATTTCCTCTGTGCTTAAGAAATAGACACGTACTAGACGCTTTATTGAACCATAGTTATTCGGGTTCAATGGAGAATATTTATGTCAATGCCAAAGTGCACGAATTATTATTGTACAGCATGGACTGTTTGGTGCACGAAAAAGAAGAGGGTTTTGCGTGTAAGTTTTTGGCGGATGATAGCGGTAAAGAAAGAATTTACCAAGCTCGCGATATTTTATTGCAACATATTGGCGACCCCATCACCATAAAAGAGTTGAGTAGAAAAGTGGCTATGAACGAGTGCTATTTAAAGAAAGGCTTTAAAGAAGTATTTGGTACCACCATCTTCGATTTTTACCAACAACAACGCATGGAACATGCCAAGTATTTATTGTACGAGAAAAGCTTGAGCGTAACTGATGTGTCTGCCTTATTGGGATATTCTTCTATCTCGCATTTCTCAGCTGCATTTAAAAAGCATACGGGCTTAAAGCCTTGTGAACTCCTTAAATAGCAAGCTTTACAAGCCGTTCCAACCCTTAATGGTAATCGATTGTACCGTTGTGCCAGAAGCAGAAACTTCAAACACACGTTGGTCTACCATACCAATACCTTTGGCATAAGATAATTCAGCTACAAGGTTAAGTTGTAAAAAGTTACTGGCCGCATCTGGTTTATAAAATAACTCTCTTTTTACAGTGATGATATCGGTATATAAAGTACCCAGTAATGACATTTGTCTGCCTTTGAGTAATGTGGTGATTCGAAGTTTGGCCCATCCATATTCCATGGCATTGGTGGTTGTATTGAATATCCCCACTCTTAAACTATCAGTTTCGTAAAATTGTCCAGGGTTCTTGCTTTCATCTAGGTAAACGAATGCCATTCTACTGTTGTTGACAATGGTATCGTAAATGTATAAGTAGTCGAACTCTGGTGTACCAAATTGAAAATATTTTCCAGCACCATCCTTTCTAAAAAAGACTTGATCTGAAATATTGGTGGTGTAGCGGGTATAATTTTGGGTAGAAGTCTGATAAGTCTGCGGGTATAATCCCGTAGAAATGGTTGATCTGAATTGTGGAATAAATCCACCTGCAGTATTGGGGAATGCTGGGGTTAATTCATAATCAATATACCCATTTGCAGTGATGGGCAAGTAATCATTGGTGCTAGAACCATTGTTCACACTGCCAATGGTGGTAACATTAAACAAACAGGTACTGTTACCAAAGTTTACTTGAAACGTAAATGTGCCAGGCAAGATCGGCTGCCCATAGCCTTTTAATTTGATGGTATTTGCGCCTTGTACAAATGCAAACCCAGAGTCTCTAAACCACATACCATTTACGGTATCTGTAAAAATGGTGTATTTGCCTTGAGTTGAAAAATTAACGGATACCAGAACATAATTGCTGTCGGTTAAAGCTTCTAATTCTTTGTATTGGCCTTTTATAACCGCAGCTTTACAATTGCTTGAACTATCTAGCAAACTACCCAATGCAGTGCCTCCAAACCCTGGTCCTTCAGAGCTAAGCTCTTTTGCACATGCCGTCAAAAGCACCACTGCAGCAGTCAAAAAGTATAAAAACAAAAAGTTCCGTTTCATGCTTGTAAAGATATTATTTACGCCAATAATGCAGCCTGAGGATTCAATTTAGCATTTTCAGATAAGAGCTGAATATTATTTAACGTAGTTGTAGCAATTTGTTCCATGGCTTCCTCCGTAAAAAATGCCTGATGTGCCGTAATCAGTACATTGGGGAAACTCATCAAGCGTTGAATGTCGTCGTCTTGAATAATGTCTTCTGATAGGTTTCTAAAAAAGAGTTTCTCTTCTTGTTCATAAACATCAATGCCTAATGCCCCAATTTTCCCTGATTTTAATGCTTTGATGGCTTCTTTGGTATGAACTAACCCGCCCCTACTCGTATTGATTAACACCACGCCATGCTTCATGTAAGCGATTGTATCGGCATTAATCAAATGTTTGGTTTGTTCGTTCAATGGACAATGCAATGAAATGATATCTGCTTTTAGCACTTCAATCAGGCTTTGATACACAACGCCTTCCGCTTCTAAATCTTTATTGGCAATCAAATCAAAAGCCACCACTTTGCAACCAAAGCCCAACATGATTTTACAAAAAGCCTTGCCGATATTGCCTGTGCCAATCACCCCGACGGTTTTGCCGTGTAAGTTGAAACCGATCAAACCTTGTAAAGAAAAATTTTGTTCGCGTACCCGATTGTAGGCTTTATGGGTTTTTCTGTTCAGCGTTAATAACATGGCCACAGCGTGCTCAGCTACTGCTTCAGGAGAATAGGCGGGTACCCTGCAAACCCTAATCCCTGCTGACTTGGCCGCTTCGAGGTCGATATTGTTAAAGCCAGCACATCGTAAAGCAATGATTGAAATACCGAGTGCTGATAGTTTTTGCACAACGGCAGCACTTACTTTATCGTTCACAAACACGCAAACGGCTTGGGCTCCGGCCGCTAATTCGGCTGTTTGTTCATTCAGTTGGATATCTAAAAAGACTAAATCGTGGTCAAATTGGTTAAATCGAGCAAAAAAGGTCTTGTCGTAAGGTTGGGCACTAAAAAACACGATTTTCATGCTCAAATATACCCCCAAACTGCCCATTATCCATGCCTAGGCTTTCTAATTTTATTCATGGGAGTATTCGTACCTTTGCACGAATTTTTTTAACAAGCTATCCTTAGACGATCATGAGTGCAAAATATGCAGAGTTTTCAGGTTTGAATTTGCCAGCAATTGAGCAAGACATTTTGGCCAGATGGAAGGCTGAATCTGCCTTTGAAAAAAGCATTGAATTAAGAGAAGGACAGACCCCTTTTGTTTTTTTTGAAGGTCCGCCAAGTGCCAATGGCATGCCAGGCATTCACCATGTTATTTCACGAACTTTGAAAGACATGGTCTGTAGGTACAAAACCATGCAAGGCTTTCAAGTCAAAAGAAAAGGTGGTTGGGACACCCATGGATTACCAATTGAATTAGGTGTTGAAAAAGAATTGGGCATTACCAAAGAAGACATTGGTAAAAAAATCTCTATTGAAGATTATAATCAAAAATGTAGAGAAGCCGTTTTGCGATATAAAAAAGAATGGGATGATATTACAACCAAAATGGGTTACTGGGTTGATTTAGACAAGCCCTATGTTACATTCGAAAACAATTATATTGAAACACTTTGGTGGATTCTGAGTACACTTTATAAAAAAGGCTATCTCTACGAAAGTGTCAGCATACAACCCTATTCACCAGCTGCAGGAACCGGATTGAGTTCTCATGAATTGAATCAACCAGGAACCTATAAAGATGTAAAAGATACATCTGCAGTGGCCATGTTTAAAGCAACTGAAGCGTCATTAAGCCAGTCTGCATGGTTTGCCAAGGTTGATCAAAGCTTACTACAAAGTAAAGACGTTTTTTTTATGGCATGGACCACCACTCCTTGGACCCTGCCATCAAACTTGGGCTTAACAGTTGGGCCTCATATTGATTATGTTTTGGTAAAAACGTTTAATCCTTATACGTATTTACCGGTTAATGTTATATTGGCGAAAGCCTTATTGGGTAAGTATTTCAAGCCAGAAGGTCAGGATGCTTCATTTGAAACATTCAATGAGAAAACCAAAATATTGCCTTGGACAATTTTAGCCAATTTCAAAGGGACTGATATTGAAGGCATGGCTTACGAACAACTGTTGCCTTATGAAGCCAATTCACTGGACGCCATTTTAGCCATTACACCTGATGCACAACCTTTTAAAATTATTTGTGGCGATTTCGTAACAACAGAAGATGGTACAGGTATCGTACACACTGCGCCTGCATTTGGTGCAGACGATTTTAAAGTGGGTAAAAAATACAATATTGGTATTTTAACCATGGTAGATCGTGAAGGAAAATTTGTGGATGGATTGGGGCCCTTCAGTCATCGTTATGTTAAAAATTACAAAGATGATCCTGCATATGTAGATGTGAACGTAGACATCTGCGTGCATTTAAAAAAGGAGAATCGCGCATTCAAAGTAGAAAAATACGAACACAGTTATCCGCATTGTTGGAGAACTGATAAACCCATTTTATATTATCCATTGGATGCTTGGTTCATTAAAACTACTGCTGTAAAAGACCGCATGGTTGAGTTGAATAAAACCATTAATTGGAAACCAAAATCTACAGGTGAAGGCCGTTTTGGTAATTGGCTAGAAAATATGGTTGATTGGAATTTAAGCCGAAGCAGATATTGGGGAACGCCTTTACCAGTTTGGCGTACAGCTGATGGGGAAGAAGAAATTTGTATTGGATCAATTGCTGAATTGAACGAAGGCATTCGCAAAGCCAACGAGGTATTGGGTGGTGATATCAATCAACACTATTTGCATGGGGGTATTTTAGATTTGCACAAACCATATGTGGATGACATCATTTTAGTGAGTCCCTCAGGTAAGCCAATGAACCGGGTGCCCGATTTAATTGATGTATGGTTCGACAGTGGGGCCATGCCTTATGCACAATGGCATTATCCATTTGAAAACAAAGATTTGATTGATAAGGGGGAAGCATTCCCTGCAGATTTTATTGCAGAAGGGGTGGATCAAACCCGCGGCTGGTTCTATACACTTCACGCATTAGGTGTGATGTTATTTGATACAGTAGCCTATAAAGCCGTTGTGAGTAATGGGTTGGTCTTAGACAAGAATGGCAATAAAATGAGTAAGCGTTTGGGTAATGTGGTGAACCCATTCGAAACCATTGAGCAATATGGGGCAGACGCCACTCGTTGGTATTTAATTACCAACGCATCGCCTTGGGACAATCTTAAATTTGATTTAGCTGGCATACAAGAAGTACAGCGTAAATTCTTCGGTACCTTGTACAATACCTATCAATTTTTTATCCTGTATGCCAATGTAGACGGCTTTGCATTTAAGGAAGCACCAATCCCCCTAAACCAACGACCTGAAATTGACCGATGGATTTTGTCGTCGCTGAATACATTAATTAAAGAAGTCACCCAGTATATGAATGACTTTGAACCTACCCTTGCTGGTAGAGCCGTTGAGTCTTTTGTAGATGCTCAATTGAGCAATTGGTATGTTAGACTTTGTAGAAGACGTTTCTGGAAAGGTGAATATGAAACCGATAAAATTAGTGCGTATCAAACTTTGTACACTTGTTTAGAAACCGTTGTGCAATTGATTGCGCCGATTTCTCCATTCTTTAGTGATGCAATTTTTGAACGCTTAAATGCGGTGACCAACCGATTCAATGTGGGATCTGTGCACCATGCTAATTATCCGGTTTACGATGAAACCATGGTAGACCCATCGTTAGAAGAACGCATGCAGTTGGCACAAGAAACCTGTTCATTGGTATTGTCTTTGCGTAAAAAAGTCAATATTAAAGTGCGTCAGCCTTTGCAAAAAGTGATGATTCCGGTTTTGGATACGCAAATGAAAGCGCAGTTAGAGAAAATGGAATCGTTAATTAAAGCGGAAGTGAATGTGAAGGAATTGGAATATTTAACCGCTACTCAGGGTGTCATCAGTAAGAAAATTAAAGCCAATTTTAAAACATTGGGTGCCAAATTAGGCGCATCTATGAAAGAAGCTGCTGCAGTTATTGCGGCATTTACACAAGATCAAATTGCTGCTTTAGAAGCCAATGGTCAATTTGATTTATCATTAACGGCCGGCAACTTCCAAATTGATCTAAACGATGTAGACATTACTGCTGAAGATATTCCAGGTTGGAGTGTAGCGTCTAAGGGAAAACTCACTGTTGCGCTCGATATTACCCTCTCAGAAGACCTTAAGCAAGAGGGAGATGCCCGAGAATTCGTGAATCGTGTACAAAATATTAGAAAAGAATCCGGTTTTGAATTAACAGACCGTATATTCGTACAGTTACCTGAAGGTACCCCCCTAAAGCCTTCTATTATTAAATTTAACGACTATATTTGCCGCGAAATATTAGCAGATGGCATTGAATGGATCACAGATTTAACATCTGGAACACCAATTGAAGTCAATGACATTGCATTAACCGTGGTTGTAAACAAAAAAGGATAAGACCTATGGCTACAAAGAAACCAGCCCCCAAAGCAACTCCCAAAAAAGCTGTAAAGGCGGCTCCAGCCAAACCTGCGGCAAAACCTGCTGCAAAGGCACCCGCGAAGCCTGCTGCTAAACCAGCAGCAAAAGCGCCAGTTAAACCCGCTGCAAAACCAGCGGCCAAAGCACCCGCTAAGCCAGCAGCTAAACCTGCTGCAAAAGCGCCTGCAAAGCCTGTGGCCAAAACACCAGCAAAACCTGTTGCAAAAGCCCCAGTAAAGCCAGCAGCTAAACCTGCTGCAAAAGCGCCTGCAAAACCTGCTCCAAAAGCACCTGCTAAGCCTGCTGCCAAACCAGCAGCTAAAGCACCTGCAAAGCCCGTTGCCAAACCAGCAGCCAAAGCCCCTGCAAAACCAGTTGCTGCAGCCAAGCCAGTAGTTGCCCCTGCAAAACCTGCAGTTAAAGCTGCGCCGGCACCAGCTCCCGCACCTGCTAAGCCTGTTGCGCCTGCAAAGCCAGTAGTAAAAGCACCACCTACTCCTCCAGTAAAACCTGTTAAAAAGGTATTGGGACCCATTAAAGAGGTAAAAGTGCCAAAAATCAATACCAAATCCAGTGTTACCTATAGCCCTGGCTACACACCACTTGAAAAAAGAGTGGAAGCACCAAAGCCTCAAGGTCCATTGGTTAAATATAACGATACTGATTTGGCAGAGTTTAGAGAGCTGATCAATAAAAAATTAGATGCTGCCAAAAAAGAATTGGCGTATTTACAAGGTCTTATCACGCGTAAAGATGAAATGGGCGGGGATAATGATGATGCGCGTTACATGACTATGGAAGATGGCACCATGAGTATGGAAAAAGAGCAATTAAGTCAAATGGCCAGTCGTCAAATTACTTATATTGACCACTTAGAAAAAGCCATTATGCGCATTGAAAATAAAACATACGGTATTTGTAGAGTAACTGGTCGTTTGATTGACAAAGCCAGACTTCGCGCTGTACCGCATGCGACCTTAAGTTTAGAAGCAAAACTTGGGTTGGTAAAACCAAATCAAGATTAATTGAACTGCACCAATACTAATTGTACAAAGCCCCGAATTATCGGGGCTTTTTTATTTGACTTCTTGCATGTCAACCAATTTTTTATAAATGCCCCCTTTGGCCAATAAGTCATCGTGGGTGCCTCTTTCAGCTATCTCACCCTTTTGCAAAACAATGATTTCGTCTGCATGTCTGATGGTGCTGAGTCTGTGCGCAATAACGATTGAGGTTCTGTTCTGCATCATATTGTTAATAGCGTCTTGTACCAATCTTTCACTTTCTGTATCCAGAGAGGAAGTAGCTTCGTCTAAAATTAATATGGGCGGATTTTTTAAAACTGCTCTAGCAATGGTTACACGTTGTCTTTCACCACCACTCAATTTAGATCCTCTGTCACCAATATTGGTTTGAAAACCTGCCTCTTTTTTATGAATAAAATCCAAAGCATTCGCAACTTTGGCTGAGGCAATAATGGCTTCATCATGCACGTCGTCAATACCCAATGCAATATTGCCTGCAATGGTATCATTGAATAAAATGGGTTCTTGTGTTACAATCCCCATTAATCCACGAATACTGTTTAATGTGTATTCTTTAATATTGATGCCATCAATCAAAATTTCACCGCTACTGACATCATGAAACCTAGGGATTAAATCAGCTAAGCTGCTCTTGCCAGCGCCAGATGAGCCCACCAATGCAATGGTTTTACCTTTTTGAATGGTCAGGTTAATATTTTTTAAAATCGGGGTATCGTTATAAGAAAAGTTTACTTGTTTAAATTCAATTGAATGCTCAAATCGCGTTAAAGTCTTGGCATTTGGCAAATCGTTTACGGTTACTGGGGCTTGTAAAATCTCTTCTATTCGTTGAATGGCTGCACTGCCTCTTTGTGCATTGTAAAAGGCCGTAGATAAGGATTTGGCAGGATTGATGATTTGAGTGAATATCAGAATATAATTCACAAAACTGTCTCCCTTCAATCCAGCTTCATGTCCTAAAACCAATCTTCCGCCGAACCATAAAATACAACTCAACACCATAACACCCATGAATTCAGACATGGGTGATGCCAAGTCTTTTCTAAAATTCATTTTGTTACGAATATGGTTCAGGTTGTTATTGGTATTGAAGAAACGATTTCTAAGAATTTTTTCTGCATTGAATGCTTTTATGACCCTTAATCCACCTAAGGTTTCATCTAAAATACTCATCAATGTGCCCAATTCTTCAGCAGAAGCGGTTGATTGTTTTTTGAGTGAACGACTGATTCTACCAATTAAAAAACCAGTAATTGGTAAGAGCACCAACAGAAATACAGAGAGTACCGGACTAATATAAATTAAGACGCCCAAAATGATCAAGATATTCAAAGGGTCTCTAATCAAACCTTCCAGCGTACTCATCACACTCCATTCAATTTCGTTGGCATCATTGCTCATCCGACTGATAATATCCCCTTTCTTTTGCTCTGTAAAAAAGCCAATGGGCAATTCCAAAATCTTGGCATATAAATCAGATCTTAATTTGGTCATCACATAATTACGCATGGGTGCCAGCACGCGAAAAGACAAATAGGTGAACATGTTTTTAAAGAAAATGGCAATGATAATGATGATGCAAGCTGTGCCTAGGGCGTAAATTGCGCCTTCCTGCGCAATCAATTCATTAAAATAGTACCTAAAATAGTCTGTGGCATTTTGTAAGCCTTCTATAGAAAAGGACATGGTTGGTTTGGCAATATTCTCTTTTTTATCTGTAAAGAGCAGCTTCAATATGGGCGAAAGCATCGCCAAAGACACCAATGAAAATACAATGGACAACAGGTTAAAAACAACATATAAAACAATGTTTTTCTTCTGGCTGCGGAGGTAAAACAAGATTCGCTCAAAACGCTTCATACAGGAATAAATGGTGAAACAAGGCAAAGTAACTAATTTTACACCCATAAACCGAGTTATTATGGAGGAAGGAAAAAGACAGCGGCAGGTGGCTGGCGCTTTACAAGAGCAATTCAATGATATTTTTAGAAGATTGAACCTGTCGATGGTGGATGGGGGAATGGTGTCCATATCAAACGTTAAAGTCACGCCAGATTTATTAGAAGCCAGGGTATACTTGAGTTTGTTTCAGGTAAAAGATGCTGCAGCTGTCATGAAAAAGATAGAGTCGAAAGCATGGGAAATCAAAAAGGAATTGGCTGATAAAATGAAACACCAATTAAGAAGGATACCCGTGATTCATTTTTACAACGATGATACATTAGACTATGTGTTTAAAATGGAAGAAGTCTTCAAAAAAATAAATGAGAAAGGCGAATGAACCTGCTCTTTGCCTGGCGATATTTCCGCTCTAAAAAAACCACCAATGCCATCAATATTATTGCATGGATTGCCATCACTGCCATTGCAGTAGGCACGGCGGCTTTAATCATTATATTAAGTGTATTCAACGGATTTGAAGACTTGGTAAAAGGCTTGTATAGCGACTTTTATCCAGCGTATAAAGTTGTGCCAGTGAATGGTAAAACCTTTGAAGTACAGCCAAACCAAATCCAACAACTCAACTCAATCAAAGCCATCAAAGCGTATAGTTTTGTGGTTGAAGAAAAAGCCATGTTAACTGGCGCTTATCAAACCATTGTAACCATTAAAGGGGTTGAAGACCATTATTTGAGGATTAATCCCATGCAACGCTATGTAAAAAGAGGCCGATTCGATTTGGGAAATGCCAGTGTGCCTGGAATGGTTATGGGGGTGGGTATTGAGAATGCAGCGGGAATCAATACAGAAAAAGTATTTGAAGCAGCTACCGTATATTTCCCTAACAGAAAAGCGAATTTATTATCCTCAGACGGTTTGAATGCCTATTCAGTTATTCCTACTGGCGCATTCATGATTCAGCAAGAATTTGATAATAAATACGCGTTTACCAATTTGGCATTCATGCAATATATGTTGCAATTAAAGCCTAATGAATACAGTACCATTGAAATCAATGCAAGTGAAAAAAATGAGGCCATCATTCAATCATTGCAAAGCATATTTGGCCCTAAGCTGCAAGTGCAAACAAGGTTTCAACAAAACGCAGGCTTGTATGCCATCATGCAAGTAGAAAAATGGGTGATTTATGGCATTCTTTCTTTGATTTTGGTTGTGGCAGCTTTTAATATGATTGGGGCGCTTAGTATGTTGGTATTAGAGAAACAAAAAGACATTGCTGTGTTAAGAGCGTTGGGTGCTTCCCCCAATCGCATTCGAACTATTTTTTTATTGGAAGGATTATTGCTGGCTGCATTGGGTGCAGGCGCAGGCATTATTTTGGGCGGAGGTATCTGTTGGGTACAGGAACAGTTTCACCTGATTCAATTAGGCGGCTCAACATTTATCATTGATTATTATCCTGTTAAAATAAATCCACTCGACTTTGTGTTGGTCTTGCTTACAGTCACTGTTATATCGTTTACCGCAGCATGGGTTACAGCACAAAAAACAAGTGCGCAACCTTTTGAGTTACGCACCTAATTTTATCTAAGCATACGATTAATAATCACCAAGGGTTTCAGGTAATTGCGCCAATGCTTTTGCCAACTGTTCGTCGCTTGGTGCAATGCCGTGCCATTCGTGGCTGCCTTCCATAAAGTCTACCCCTTTACCCATATCTGTTTTCATTAAAATACAAATCGGTTTGCCTTGTTTGGTCATTGATTTGGCTTTGTCTAATACGGCTACCACATTGTCCATATCATTGCCTTCCATATCTAGTACGGTCCAATCAAACGCTTCAAACTTATTGCGCAGGTTGCCTAAAGACAATACTTTATTGGTAGGGCCGTCAATTTGTTGACCATTCACATCAATCACGCTGATTAAATTATCAACTTTATTATGCGATGCAAACATCACGGCTTCCCATATTTGTCCTTCTTGTAATTCGCCATCCCCATGTAATGAAAATACCAAATGAGGGTCTTGATTTAATTTTTTGGTTAATGCTGTGCCAATAGCAACACTTAACCCTTGTCCTAATGAACCGCTGGCAATTCTGACCCCAGGTAAATGTTCATGGGTGGTAGGATGGCCTTGTAATCTGGAATTGATTTTTCTAAAACTTGCTAATTCAGCTACATCAAAGTAACCGGCACGCGCCAATACTGAATACAACAAAGGAGAAATATGCCCGTTTGATAAAAAGAAGAGGTCTTCTTGTTGGCCATCCATATTAAAATGCACATCGTGCTTCATGCTGTGGAAATAAAGGGCCGTTACAAGGTCTGCACAGCCCAAGGAGCCGCCAGGGTGACCACTCTGTACGCCATGTACCATTCTTACAATATCTCTTCTTACTTGGGATACTGTACTTTTTAAGTCAGCGATGCTTGCCATAATTAATTGGGTATTTTACAGCGAAGATAAAAGCATTTGGGGCATATTTGGCCTATTTCATCTTAAACTTGTTCCACAAGTATGGATTGATTTATTAAATTTGCGGCACTTAAATGTCAATTATGTCTGAAGAATTAGGAATGATCATAGATGATGCTACGGATACCATGAAAAAAGCCATTCTGCATTTAGAATTGGAATTGGTCAAGATTAGAGCTGGTAAAGCCAATCCAAATATGTTGGATGGCATTACTGTAGAATATTATGGATCACCAACCCCAATTGCACAGGTGGCCAATATTACCGTATTAGATGCAAGAACCATTAGCATTCAACCATGGGAAAAAAATATGTTGGCGCAGATTGAACGTTCAATCATGGCGGCCAATATTGGCATAACTCCTCAAAACGATGGGGTACAGATTCGACTATTCATGCCACCATTAACAGAAGAGCGACGCAAAGAGTTGGTAAAGAAAGCTGGTGGTGAAGGAGAGCAAGCCAAAATTGCTATTCGCAATATTCGCAGAGATGCCATTGAAGATGTCAAAAAATTACAAAAAGATGGCTTAAGCGAAGACGCCGCTAAAGATGCAGAAAAAGACATACAAGAATTAACAGACAAACATATTGCTTTGGTAGAAAAACACTTGGCTACCAAAGAAAAAGAAATGATGACTGTATAACTATTTTTTGTTAGCCAGATATACACCAATCAAGATAATGCCACAGCAGGTAACCTGAATCAGGTTTACCTGCTCTCCTCCCCAAATGCCCCATCCAATGGCAACAAAAGGGATTCCATAAGTGACCATTGATGCAAACAAAGCGCCTGCTCTTTTTAGCAGCATATAAAAGAGGATAGATGCAATCGCTGTTCCAAAAATGCCCAATATGGCTGATGCCCCTGTTGACCACAAATAATCAGGTGCTGTTAAAGGCAGAGAAAAATAGCCAGTGAAATACAAGATGGTGCCACATGGAATCAATAGAAATACAAAAGCCATCGCAGCAATTTCTATAGAACCAATCCCTTGCATATATCTTCCTACCATATTGACGTTAATCCCGTACAACAGCGTGGCTAATAATACCAATAGGGCATAGGAAAAATATTCAAAGTTGATATTGGATCCTGCAGCAACCAATAAGGATAAGCCAATGAAGCCAACGATAATACCCAATACTTGTATCGGTTTTACTTTCAATTGAAAGAAAGCACTACCAACGATGATGACAAATAATGGCGTCAATGCATTCATGATGCCTGCCAAAGCACTGTCTATTTTAGTTTCAGCAATACAAAATAAGTAGGCTGGAAAAAAGCTGCCCAATAACCCTGATAAAACCACGACCCCTCTTTTGTTTGATGGTATCTGGCGAATGGCTTTGAGTGTAAATGGCAAAAGCACCAATCCAGCACTAATGATTCTGATGGAAGCTACTTGATAAGGGCTTAATACGTTCATACCCCCTTTCATTAAAATAAAGGAGCTGCCCCAGATGATACACAATAAACAAAATAATAGCCAGTTAATGAGTTGCTTTTGCACAGTCAAATTTTATCAAAGATGCCGTTTTTACAGTTCTAAATCAATACATTTAAGGAAACAAATAACCATGCCTACTGTTCGCTTGCAAAAAATCAGTACCAAAGCCCCCAAGGGGTTTAGCAAAGACAAAACCAAGCAAAAAACCTTATTGATGCTTGAAGAAATTTCCGAATTGCAAAACCTGTTATATGCCGAATCTAAGCAGGCTATTTTGGTGGTGATTCAAGGCATGGATGCTAGTGGAAAAGATGGATTGATTAGAGATGTTTTTGGATCAATGAATCCCCAAGGGGTACAGGTTGAATCCTTTAAAGCACCTACCCCCAAGGAATTGTCCCATGATTTTTTATGGCGCATACATCTGCATGCGCCCGCCAAAGGCATGATTCAAGTATTTAATCGCTCGCATTATGAAGACATACTGGTTACTCGAGTGCATAAATGGTGCGATGATGCATTGGCTTTAAAACGAATGAAAGCCATTAATGATTTTGAGGAATTACTGCAGGCCCATAATCAAACGAGGATTTTAAAATTTTATCTGCATATCAGTCCTGAGGAGCAACAAATACGCCTTCAAGAACGCTTAGCAGATAAAACCAAACAATGGAAATACAATGAAAAAGACTTTGAGGAAGCCAAACTTTGGAAGGAATATATGGCTGCTTATGAAGCCTGTTTTAATACCTGCAATAAACTGCCTTGGCATATTATTCCATCAGATCAAAATTGGTACAAAGAATATGTAGTGGCTGAGATTCTTTTAAATACGTTGAAAAGTATGAAAATGCGTTTTCCAGGTTTAAAGAAATAAGTATATTTCAGTAATTAAAACAGTTAATATGGGCATGATTAAAGAGTTCAAAGCATTTGCCGTTAGGGGCAATTTAGTAGACACCGCTGTTGCATTTGTGATGGGGGTATCATTTGGAAAAATTGTTTCCTCCTTTGTAGATGGCATGATCATGCCCTTGGTGGGTATGTTAACCGGCGGTGTGGATTTTACAGATAAAAAATTAATCTTACAAGAAGCCACTACTGCTGTAAAAGATGCAGCCGGAACAGTTGTTACACCTGCTGTTACCGAAGTATCTATTAAATATGGGGAGTTTATTACCCATTTGATTGATTTTGTGATTGTGGCATTTGCTGTTTTTATGGTCATTAAAGCACTGAATAAGCTTAAAAAGGCTGAAACAGAAGAGACACCTGCCCCGCCTCCCGGACCAACAGAAACCGAAAAACTACTGGCTGAAATTAGAGATGCGTTGAAAAAGGGCTAATCGGCCGATTGGTGGATAACTATTCTGGAAACAGGGCTAAAATCAGCCCTGTTTTCTTTTCTTTGTAAAAAAGCGGAAAGTGAGTACTGTAAACTATCAAATTAAATTAGATCAGTTTGAAGGTCCTTTTGACCTCTTGTTATTCTTTATTGAAAGAGACGAGCTAGATATCTATAATATCCCCATCACCAAAATCATTAATGATTTTTTGGATTTTATTCATGGAACTGAAAAGTTGAACATTGAATTGAGTTCGGAATTCATCTTATTTGTGTCTACATTAATGCGCATCAAAGCAAGACTCTTGTTGCCAAGAAAAGAAATAGATGCAGCCGGAAATGAAATTGACCCAAGACAAGAATTGATTGATAAAATTCTTGAGTATAAGAAATTCAAAGAAGCGGCTGTTCAGATGGCAGAAATGGAAGCCATGCGCATGTTGATGGTGAAGCGTGGTAATCTGCAGAAAGAAATTGCTTCAATTGGTGAAGAAGCATCAGAAGGTACAGAGATCCAAAATATTACTTTATTCAAGCTGATGAAAGCCTTTGAAAAAGTAATGCAGCGCGTACATGACAGACAGAATAAGCCAGTGCATACTGTGGTTCGCTATAATTATACCATGGAAGGCAGTCGTGATTATATGCTTGATTTTGTAGGAAGAGAAAAAACAGTGGCTTTCGAAAAAATATTTGATATCTGTGAAGACCGCATCCACGCTATATTTTTATTTCTCTCTATTTTAGAATTGTCTCAGCAGAAATATATGAAACTATTGGTTGGGCAGGGCATGAATAATTTCATTGTTGAATGGAACGACAACAGAGCTGAAGATATTGCCGATGAAGGATTGTCTGATGAGGAACGAACAGAACAAGAAGGACATTTTGAATAAAAAAAGAGGCTGTTGAAAACAGCCTCTTTTTGTTTGCTCAAGTGCAAATGACTTATTCTAAAATAGTACTGGTTGTTTGTACAGTTGCTCCCATTAACACCCTGACTGCATCTGCAATGCCTTCTGCATCATAAGCACATTCTCTGTGTAGCTCTTTAGGTGAGCCATGTTCTACCAATCTGTCTGGAATGCCTAAAATTTTGACATCCGCTTTGTATCCGTTCGCGTTCATGAATTCTAATACGGCGGATCCAAATCCCCCCACCACAGTACCGTCTTCAACTGTCACCACTTTTGAATAATTACTGAACACTTCGTGAAGCAAATCTTCATCTATAGGTTTTACAAAACGTAAATCGTAGTGTGCTGGATCAATCCCTTCCGTTCTCAAATTGCGAATAGCCGCTTGTGCAAAATTGCCTGGATGTCCAAAGCTTAAAATGGCCACTTCTTTTCCATCTTTTAATTTGCGTCCCTTACCAATGGTGAGTGCTTCAAATGGTGTTCTCCACTCTGGCATCACCCCTTCACCTCTTGGATAACGAATCACAAATGGATAATTGGTTTCGTCAAGTTGGGCAGTATACATCAGATTACGTAATTCCTTTTCATTCATTGGCGCTGCAATAATTAAATTGGGTATGCAACGCATAAATGAAATATCGTAACAACCATGATGGGTAGGGCCGTCTTCACCAACCAAACCTGCACGGTCTAAACAAAATACCACAGGTAATTTTTGTAAAGCCACGTCATGAACCACTTGGTCGTATGCACGTTGCATAAAGGAAGAATAAATATTACAGAATACCCTTAATCCTTGAGTAGCCATACCAGCACTAACTGTAACTGCATGTTGCTCGCAAATGCCCACATCAAATGCACGATGCGGCATTTTCTCCATCATGAATTTGAGTGAAGAGCCACTAGGCATAGCTGGTGTAATGCCCATCACTTTAGAATTGGCTTCTGCTAATTCAATCATGGTATGCCCAAATACATCTTGGTATTTTGGGGGTTGAGGAACGTCAATTTTTTTCTTGAAAATTTCCCCAGTCATTTTATCAAACAATCCTGGAGCATGCCATTTGGTTTGATCTTTTTCCGCCAACTCATACCCCTTTCCTTTAACAGTGATGATATGCAATAATTTTGGTCCAGGGATATCTCTTAGATCTTTCAACGTATCTACCAACTTGGTAATATTGTGTCCATCAATTGGGCCAAAATAACGCAACTTCAAAGCCTCAAATAAATTACTGCTTTTGTTCACCACACCTTTAATGCTGGCTTCCATTTTTGAAGCCATCTCTCTACTGAAATTTTTACCTACGGGTAGTTTGCCCATTAGGTTCCAGATTTCATCTCTTACTTTATTGTAAGTAGGCGATGTGCTGATATCCGTTAAGTATTCTTTCAAAGCACCAACATTGGGGTCGATGCTCATACAATTGTCATTCAAAATAATCAAGACGTCACTGTCTGCAACGCCCGCATGATTCATTGCTTCAAATGCCATTCCAGCAGTCATTGATCCATCGCCAATTACCGCAACTGATTTTCTATCTTCTCCTGCATATTTTGCTGCTATGGCCATGCCCAATGCAGCAGAAATTGACGTAGACGAATGGCCAACACCAAATGTGTCAAACTCACTTTCAGATCGTTTGGGGAAACCACTTAACCCCTTGTATTTTCGGTTGGTTGGGAAAACGTCTCTTCTGCCCGTTAAAATTTTATGTCCATAAGCCTGATGACCTACGTCCCAAACCAATTGGTCATAGGGTGTATTGTAAACATAGTGTAAGGCAACAGAAAGCTCTACAACGCCTAAACTGGCAGCAAAATGGCCCCCATGAACGCTAACTACATCAATAATATATTGTCTTAATTCATCACAGACTTGGTGCAACTGAGCACGACTTAACTTTTTTAAGTCATCAGGATGATTGATATTTTTGAGTAAAGGACCGGGAAGAAACTCCATGTACAGCTAATTTAAGTGGTAAAAATACAATAACATCCAATAAAAAGGATAGTTCAGCCATCTCTTACATTAATTTAAGCCAACCAGCCGCTGAATTTACCTTTAATCCAATTTGTTCCTTTTTAAGCCCTTCCCTATATTTAGCTTTGAAAGTCATGAGAACAAAAAGCAAAGCAATACTATATTGGTGGTGCCAGTTGGGTGGTTGGCTCCTTTATGGGATAACAATGGTCTTTTTTGCCTTTGTTTTCGACAGTAAGATCAACAGTATTTTCTACCCCAAATTATTGGTCATAATCCTATCTGGGTTGTTTTTTACCCATATTCTCAGAGAATTAATCAAGTTATTCCAATTACAGCCACCCGATTTGTCAAAAAAATGGTTTCGGTTTACCATTTTACTGATGATCATTTTAGTCTTATTTAACCTTACTAACTCAGCAATTGCTGAATGGTTGCATTTGTACAATCCCAAAACCAAAGTGTCGGTAGATAAGCGTTTTTTGGTCAACTTAGTGTCTGATTCACCATTGATATTGGTTTGGGTGTCTATTTATTATCTCTGGCATTATATTGAATTAGGTACCAAAACTGAGTTTCAAAAAATTAAACTGGAGAGCTTGGTGAAAGAAATGGAGTTAAAAACCATTAAAAGCCATATCAATCCGCACTTTATTTTTAATGCCCTAAATAGTATAAGAGCATTGGTAGATGAAAATCCGGAAAGAGCCAGAACAGCCATTACTGAATTGAGTAATCTATTAAGAAGCAGTATGCAAGCTGAAAAACAAGAAACAGTTCCTTTTGAAAGAGAATTGAATATTGTAAAAGATTATTTGGCACTAGAACATATCCGTTTTGAGGACCGATTACATGTAGAATACGATATTGATGAAGATACATTGGATCAACCCATACCACCGATGATGTTACAAACATTGGTTGAAAACGCCATCAAACATGGTATTAGTAAGGCCAAAGAAGGGGGGACCATCAAAATTATTTCTGATTTCAGACATGCCCATCATGAATTGATTGTGCAGAATTCAGGAACAATTTCCGAAATTGCTGATCCAGAAGGATTTGGATTAACAAGTACCAGAAGCAGATTGAAGTTGTTGTTTGGCAGTAAAGCAAGTTTTACCATTGAAGCAACGAGTGACAATTTAGTTGAAGCAAAAATCATTATGCCAGTACAAGGGGTACCGGTTTAATTATAATAATACAATAAGCAACTATGGCAATTAAGGCAATTATTATTGATGATGAAAGGTTGGCGAGAAATGAACTCAAAAAGTTATTGCAAGATCATGGTGATATTGAAGTAATTGATGAAGCAGCCAATGTTGACGAAGGGATTGAAAAAATTGAAACCCTCAATCCTGAATTAATTTTCTTGGATATCCAAATGCCGGGTAAAACAGGGTTTGATTTATTAGCCGAAGTAGAAAAAGCGCCCAAAGTTATTTTTACCACTGCTTATGATGAGTACGCCATCAAAGCATTTGAAGTGAATGCTTTGGATTATTTGTTGAAACCAATTGAACCTAAAAGGTTATCGGATGCCATTCAGAAACTCCAAGCCGAATTGTTTAAAGAAAAAATTGGCTTGAGTGGCAATAACAGAGGCCCATTGACCGAACATGATCAGGTTTTTGTGAAAGATGGTGAACGATGCTGGTTTGTTAAATTAGGTGAAATCAGATTGTTCGAAAGTGTAGGCAATTATGCCAAAGTATTTTTTGGCACCAACAAGCCCTTGATATTAAAATCATTGAATGCACTTGAAGAACGATTAGATGATCGCATGTTTTTTAGAGCTAACCGCAAACATATTATCAACTTAAGATGGATTGAAAAAATAGAACCATATTTTAATGGTGGGTTAATCTTGGATTTAAAAGGTGGTGAAAAAATTGAAGTAAGCCGTAGACAAACGGTTAAGTTTAAAGAAATGATGAGTTTA
>JAIXYL010000095.1 GCA_027490265.1 Sediminibacterium sp. | reverse complement strand
TCCCATTCTTTATCCTCTTCTTTTTCCAATTTCTTGAATACCCTTGCAGAAACCAGAATGCTCAATTCATACAATAGAAACAATGGGATAAATACAATTAACTGACTCATCCAATCTGGACTTGGCGTAATAAAGGCGGCAACAATCAAAATAATGACTACTGCATATTTACGTGTAGCCCTTAAAAAACTAGGCGTTACAATGCCAATTTGTGTTAGAATATAAGCCAATACTGGTAATTCAAATGCCAGCCCGCAACCCAAAATAATATTGGTTAGATTGTCTAAATAGTCTGAAAATGTTGGTCTGGTAACAATCATATTCTCTGTACCCAATTGAAACCCGGCCAAAAAATTAAAGGTGAAAGGGCCCAATAAAAAATAGCCAAAAGCTGCACCACAAAAGAAAAAGAACGAAACCCAAAAAATGATAAAACGGGTATTTTTAATTTCTTTTTCCTTTAAGGCAGGTTTTACAAAGCGCCAGAATTCCCAAAAGATATACGGGAAAGCTAAAATGATTCCACCTACAATGGCCATGCTGATGGCACTCAAGAATTGTCCGCCAAAAGTGGTGCTTTGCATCGACACATCTACAGGTGGCATACACAGGGCTTCACCAATGCCCAACCAATGACTGAAATTGCAAAGGGCTTTATAGCTGACAAAGTCTTTATTGATGGGTCCGATAATAATATTATCAAAGATCCAGTTGCGATTTAGAAAAATAATCAATGCCATTACCAAAATGGACACCACTGATCGAATGATATGTCCTCTTAATTCTTCAAGATGATCAATAAATGACATCTCTTCTTTTTCTGCCGATGCTTTTCTATTAAATAGTGCCATGATTATTGTAGTACTTTCATCTTAACCATTTCTATCCTACGCTCAGATACAGTTAAAATATCAAACTTGAAATTATTAATGATGATGGTTTCTTTTTGCTTGGGGATGGTTTCGTGCTCGTTGATGATATAGCCACTCAAGGTTTCAGAGTCACTTGCAGGGAAATCTAAATTGTATTTTTCATTTAGATAATCCAATTCTAATCGGCCACTAAAAATGAATTCGTCTTCAGCCAATTGTTTTTCTACAAATTCTTCAGTATCGTATTCATCGTGTATTTCACCAAAAATCTCTTCTAAAAGATCTTCCATGGTTACAATACCAGAAGTGCCGCCAAATTCGTCTACTACCCAGGCAATGCTTTTTCGTTCCTTTGTAAACTTATTCATTAAATCGGTGGCACTCATACTTTCGGGTACAGCTACAATGGGATGCAACATGGCTTTGATGCTTTCAGGTCTGTTGAACAAATCCAGTTGATGGATGTAGCCAACAATATTATCAATGCCATTTTCATAGACCAATAGCTTACTCAATTTGGTTTGAATAAACAATTGTCGCGCATCTTCAACAGCGTCTGTTACATCAATGGCAACAATTTCAGTTCTTGGCACCAAACACTGTCTGATTTTAACTGTTGGCAAGCTCAACGCGTTTTCAAAAAGTTCGGTATTCAATTCCTGGTTTTCGTCGTCTTGGTCCTTGGTCTGTTGAAAAAAATGTTCGAGGTCTATTTTGGTGAACGCTTCATGCTTGTCTTTCACGCGCACATTAAAAATATATTTCAATACCCATTGTGAAATGTTCACAAACAAATTCGTCAGTGGTAAGAATAAGTGATGGAAAAAATTAGCCAATGGTGCAAAAACAAATAACAAGGAATCACTCTTGGCTCTGAACAAAGCTTTGGGTAAAAATTTACCAATCACCAAAACCACAATGGTAGAAATCAACGTGTCAATGGCAAGCTTTAATAAATTGTTCTCAATTTGAAGCGGCAACCAAATACCTGATTTAAGCAATTCATCAAACAACAACCCATAAATTACCAAAAACAAGTTGACACCAATTAAGCAAGTGCCTATAAAACGTGCAGGCGATTCAATGAATTGAGCCAAAATAACGCCACTTCTTTTGCCTTGTTTTTTCTTTAATTCTATGCTGAGTCTGTTGGCAGTAACAAATGCTATTTCATACCCCGCAAAAAAGCCGATTAACAACAAAGTACCCACTATACTTAGAATGGTATAGATATGCGTCATAATGGGTCAAAGTTAAGGTATATAACTAAACAAAGTACCCCGTAGAAACGGGGTACGATACCGACTTAACACATGAGATTCGGTGCTGTAAAAATTTATATGATTGATTTATTTAAAGTCTACTGTACAATTTTGACATTTCATGGTGATGTTTAAGCCTTTGCCATCTCCAACTTTAGCGGTAAATCTTGCATCATTGTCACCTGTTAAAGAAGAATACCTGGTAATGGATCGGTTCACTTCAACTAATTTTTTTGCTAAGTCGTCTAGCTTATCTTCTTTCAACAATTGTTTTTTGGGCTCTTCTTTAATAGGTTCTTTTTCAAAATTGCCATACACTGTGCTGTAAACACCATCAAAATTGATGGAATAGTTCTTGATATTTCTGATAGGCAAACGGATATCGGCATATTTGTTGTCAATTTTAATTAAACTAAGCTCTGTTCCAACACTTCTGATTTTTACGTCTGCATTGGTGCCATCCATTTCTAATGAGCCATTTAATTTTGAAATTCTAAGATTGCCATAGTTTTTTCTACCTCTTAATTCTTCCGCAATTTCAATCTCGTATTCATCATTGGTGCTTCTGAAGACTGCTTTTTTAGCACTCGCAATTTCAATGGTTGAATATTTGGTATCTAAATCGGCTTCACCCAAATTACGAGCAGTAAATCGACCATTCATAAATTCAATTTCAGCAAGGGTGGCATTTTCCATGGTTACATTGGAATATTTAGAACGGAGATACAATTTTGCAAAACTATCGGCTTCTAAATTGCCATTGCTGATATCAACTGTAGCATTGCCAAATTCGCCCGTCATTTGAACATCGGCATATTTACTATCGATGTCCAGTTTACTGCCTCCGGGTACAAAAATGGTGACTGTTCTTTTCAAATTTGTTTTGGTCCCAATATTTTCGCCATTGTCATTGAATACGGCAACGCCCCCACTGCTACTCCATCCAAAATTATTGCCGTTGATCGAATAGCTTCCGCCAGAAATGGTGCCTGATTTAATGCGAACGGACCCACCCAAATTTTTTAAAGAAAGATTCAATTTTTCAAACCATTCTTCATCACTTAGTTTACCCTCGCCTTCAAAGTAAACCGTAGTAGTCACTTTAACTTTAGACTGATCCCAAACCTTTACTTGTATATTCCTGGTTGTATTGTCTATAATGATCTCAGGTGATTTAGACGTACTAATTTCTTGACT
>JAIXYL010000045.1 GCA_027490265.1 Sediminibacterium sp. | reverse complement strand
ACTCATCGGACCAAACTGCCCTGGTGTCATTACTGCTGAAGAAGCCAAAGTAGGCATCATGCCAGGTTTTATCTTCAAGGCAGGCAGAATTGGCATTGTGTCAAAAAGTGGCACCCTTACTTATGAAGCAGCTGACCAAGTAGTAAAAGCAGGATTAGGCATTAGTACTGCCATCGGCATTGGAGGAGACCCCATTATCGGCACACCAACCAAAGAAGCGGTTGAATTATTAATGAATGATCCAGACACAGACGGCATCATTATGATTGGAGAAATTGGTGGCAGCATGGAAGCAGAAGCAGCACGATGGATTAAAGACCATAAAACAAAACCTGTTGTAGGATTCATTGCCGGACAAACAGCGCCTCCCGGACGCAGAATGGGTCACGCTGGTGCCATAGTAGGTGGAGCAGAAGATACAGCAGCGGCAAAAATGAAGATTATGGCAGAATGTGGCATTGAAGTAGTCGCCAGCCCTGCAGATATTGGCATCACCATGGCTGCAGCTTTAAAGAAATAAATATTGAATTGTTAATATCAAACCCGAGGCATAAAAGCTTCGGGTTTTTTTATGCAAAATGCCTCATCTTGCATCTCAGGTTTTACAAATTAATCAATCATACATGCGCATTTCGTTAATGATATTTTTCACGTTGTTGATTGCTTTGGCACAGGGGCAAACATCCAAACAACCAGATTATAAAGCAGCTTATACCATCATTGACAGCCTTATTGTAAAGGAGCAATTGACCAAGACAGCCATTGAAAAAGTTAACCAACTCTATTTAAAAGCAGTAGCAGAACAACAAGAAGCTGAACAAATCAAAGCGTTGATTTATAAAGCAGAATTAGAAAACGAGCTGACTGAAGAGGGTTTCAAAAACACACGTAGGATTTTTCAAAATGCCCTATCCAACACCCATTCAGACTTGCTAAAAGCGGTGATACATACCATCATTGCCAAAAAATATATTGAGTATTACAATAATCAACGATGGGTATTATTAGGGAGAAAAAACTGGAATTTACAAGCGTATAAAGACAGCATCAATGGGCATTTTAAAGCAGCCAATCAATGGGCAAAAGCACTAAAAACAGTCACGATTGACACCTATTCACCAATTGTTTCTGGGGGATCAGAACCGCTGCCCAACTACAGCTTATATCATGTTTTAATCAGCGAACAAATTCAATATCGAACCCAAGAATTGGGCAATGACGACACAAAAGAAAACGAAGACAGCATCAACCAACTGTATCAGGGAATTTTTCAATTGCATGAAAAAGATACAAACAACCCTATTGCTGCAAGATTTTATTTAAATTATTTAGATTGGAAAAAACAGTTGAATCAAATATCTGAAGCCAATTTTTTATTAGAATTAAGCAAATACACGAACAATAACTATGCAGAATCTATTAGAGCTGCAGCCTGGTTTAAAATAGCCAATAACATGGCAGAAAGTGGGGGAAACTTTGATGCATTATCAGATACTTCAAACCAATATAATCTGAAGAGCGCATTGTTGATTATTCAAACTGCAAAAAATAATATTAGCCAAAAACACTCAAAACATGCAGGTTTAAATGATCTTGAAAACAAGATTTTACAAAAAAAAATCAGTCTAGAAATAGAAAAAACCAATGAGCCCAATCAACCATTTAGGGTATATGTACAATATAAAAATACTGATACCCTTTATTATGAAATTTATAAAATAGGCCCTGAATTTCAAATTCCCGTTAATTACAATGAAGCACAAATAGCATTTATCAAGTCGCAACCCAAAGTTGTTTCAGGTTCAGTGGTATTACCTAAAACAGAAGACTATCAATTACATTATACAGAAATCAAAATAGATGGATTAAAACAAGGTCAATATTTGTTATTAGCCAGCAGTCATCCACAATTACAATTCAATATGAGTAATCCGATTGGCTATATCATGTTTGGCGTGTCCGAATGGGTATATTTTAAAGACCAGAACAAATACTTTATTAGAACTTATGATCAAGGGTTAGCCGTTAAGAATGCAAGTGTCAAAATATTTGCAACTGATCAATTCAATAATAAAACAAAAGATATTCAACAACCAATCCATCAAACCACTACGGATAATGATGGAACATTTGTAAAACCAAAAGGCACGAATGGATCTATCAGAATTGAAGTTGCCAATAAACAATCAGCACTTTACATCAATGAATATGAATATCGATACGAAACTTTAAACAACAGTTCAAAAGAACAATTTGAACGGAACAATCAACGCGTGTTCTTTTTTACCGATCGTGCCATCTATCGACCTGGTCAAATTGTTCAGTTTAAAGGTTTGGCTGTAACGCGAGACTACGAAACAAAACAAAGTAAGCTTATTCAATCTAACCATCCATTCAAAATATATTTGATTAATGCCAATGATGTTGAAATAGATTCATTAACCGTTAAGTTAAATGATTACGGATCGTTTAATGGTCAATTTGCAATACCCAAAACAGGTTTATTAGGCAACTTTAAACTTGAGATCAGTGAAATGAACAATGCAATAAAATCAATAAAAGTAGAAGAATATAAGCGCCCCAACATACAATTGATTTTTAATAATCCAGTAGATGGCTTTCGGCTTAACGACACCATTCGTTATGCCTTTAAAGCCGCAGCATACGCAGGTAATTGGTTAAATAATGCCAAAGTAAACTATACGGTGAAGTCTTATGATCGATATACTTATACCAATAAAAACAATAGCAAACATTATGTTGAAGCAAATGATATACTAACCAGTGGCAGTGGAATAACCAATCAAAATGGAGAGTTCACAATTGCCTTTAAAGCTTTATATGATTCAACAAATAAGCGTGAAGACCTAAGATCAGTCAATTATACAATTGAAATTACGGTGACAGATATTAATGGAGAAACTGTGTCTGAGAATATTAATTTAACCGCTTCAAACAAGATTTGGCAAGTACGAATCAATCATCCATTAGCAGTAGAAAAATCAAGCTTTAACACAATCAATGCCGAAGTGATTGATAAGTTTGGTCGAACAATCAACAGGCCTATTACAACCACAATTTATAAAGTATTAGAACCCAGCAAACCAATCAGACAAAGATATTGGGGGAGGTCCGATCAATTTACAATGGACTCAACCACCTACAAACAATATTTTCCATTTGATGAATACAAAACAGAATCTAATCCTGCGCAGTGGCCAATAGAATTGATAAAAGATGGGCTGAAGAATCTTGAAATTGGATTGTATAAGATTAAAGCAACTGCGGTTGACAGCTTTGGCTTAGAGTTAACCACAGAAAAATTGATTCATCTATATGATGAAAAAGAAGGTGTTAAAAGCAGCATTCCGTTTCATTATTATTCAAATAATTATACAAAGCCTGGAGACACCATTCAAGTTGTGATCAATTATCCTTCAGCCAATCAGTCATTTGTCAGAAAAATAAAAAAAGCCGAAGCCAATGACTTGTATGAATTTTCAACAAGCAATCAATCAACACAAGCAAGACTCATCATTAACGAATCAGACAAAGGCGGCATCAACATCAATGAAGCATTTATTTGGAAAGGGCGACTGTATCAATGGAGTCAAGCAATTGCTGTTGTATTTAATGACAAACAACTCATGATTAAAACAGGCTCATTCAGACAGATCAATGAACCGGGCGCGAAAGAAACTTGGACAATTAATATTGAAGGCAATCAGGGAACTGAAAAAACAGCCGAATTATTAACCAGCATGTACGATGCAAGTCTGGATGCATTTCAATCCAATAGATTTGAAGTGTATGATCTTTGGAATAGCAATACATCTGGCACAGCGTTTAGCAGTAATCTTTACCATGCTATCCATTGGAACTTAATCTATTATGATCAATGCTTCTGTGAAGCAAAACCATTCCTAATACCAAATCTTATAAGCACAATTCCGATTCCATGGCGGATGAAAGATCGGGTACTATATGAGACCATGATAAGCAGATCCGAAAAATCAATAACCGGGCGTGTGTCAGGTATGCCAATTGCCATCAGGGGTAACAATTCTATTAGGGAAGAAAGCTATGACAAAGTATATACTTCAGTTGAATCAATTGATCCAAAAACTGGAAATATCATTAGAAATGGCAGAGCCATTTTAAACAATCAACTCAATAAAACCGAAGTACAGATTAGAAAAGCTTTTGATGAAACGGCCTTTTTCTTCCCACAGTTGTATGCAGATAGTTCTGGTAATTACCAATTTAGTTTTCAATTTCCTGATGCAGTGACACAATGGAAATGGATAAGCTTTGCGCATACCAAAGATTTGGCAACAGGCTATTTAGAACGAACCATTCTCACGCAAAAAAGCTTGATGGTACAACCCAATATTCCTAGGTTCTTGAGAGAGGGGGATCAAATGGAATTAAGTGTAAAAATTGCCAACTTAACCAATCAGGAATTAACTGGCACAGTCGTTTTAGAATTGTTAGATGCCACAACCAATACCCCGGTAGATGGTTGGTTTCAAAATGTATTTCCACAACAATACTTTACTGCAGAAGCGGGTCAATCTACGGTTGCGCAGTTTCCCATTCAAATACCCTTTAGTTATAACAAACCATTGACTTATAGAATTATTGCCAGAACTAAACAATTCAGTGATGGAGAAGAAAACACTGTACCTGTTTTGAGCAATCGTCAATTGGTGACTGAAACCTTGCCACTCTATCTTAGCAGAGATACCACCCAATCATATAAGTTTAACAAATTACTCAATAACCAAAATGAAAGCATCAGTACACAAGGGCTTACAGTTGAGTATATAACACAACCCATTTGGCATGCTGTACAAGCACTCGGCTATTTAAAAACAGATCCAGAAAAATCAGCCATACAACAATTCAATCGCCTCTATGCCAATATCATGGCGCAGCATATTTTAAACAAATATCCTGCAATCAAAAAAGTATTAGATGCTTGGAAGAAAGACAGTCTAGCTATCCAAAATCCAATAATGCAACAAACCGAGTTAAAACAGGTATTACTTGAAGAAACACCTTGGGTATTGGATGCGCAATCCAATCAATTATTGTTAACCACATTAGCCAACCAATTAGATGGTCAACAAGTAGCGAGCGAGAATGAAGAATGGTTGAAAAATTTAAACAAATACCAATTAGACAATGGTGGATTCAGTTGGTTTGAAGGTGGTCGTGCAGATGAATTTATTACCAGATATATTTTAATTGGTGTAGGAAAGCTCAGGAGAATTGGGGCCATTACACCAGGATTAGCCTTACAATTAAAGTCAATGATCGTGAAAGCTTTAGCGTTTTCCGACAAACAAAAACAAGTTTATTTTAAACAATCAAAACCAACACAGGTTAACCCGAATGATTTGGCCTATTTGTTCATGAGAAGTTTTTTCAAAGATTACTTAATTACAAACGACAGTACTGCAAAAGCCATTTGGCAAAATGCCCGCAATCAATGGTATACACAAAATCAATACGGACAAGCCATGATTGCCCTTATTGCGCACAGACAATATGAAACCATATTTGCAAAAAAAATATTAAATGCTTTGTTGGAGAATACGGTCATACAAGCAGAACAAGGTTTGTATTGGAAAAATAGGCAAACATTCAGATGGTATGCCATGCCAATAGAACACCAATCGATGATGATTGATTGTTTTAGTGAAATCAATCAACAACTACCCAATCAACCCTTTAAAAAATCCATTCAATTAATGATGACTTGGTTGATTGGCAATAAAGTGGCAAATCACTGGGGCAACAGCATCGCCAGCGCTGATGCGGTTTACAGCTTAATCGCCAATGGTCAAGCTTGGATGAACCAGAAGCGCGCCGTTTTAATTGAATTAGGCAAAACAACCATCAGCACTGCCACTGAAAAAACCATGGAGGGATCTGGATATTTTAAAAAGCGCTTTGAAGGAGAAAAAGTCATACCAGCTATGGGCAATATTACTGTAACGACCGCTACACAAAACAGCGTGTCTGATCAACCCTCCTATGGCAGCATTTATTGGCAATATTTTGCCAATATGGATGATATTACTGCCAGCCAAGGACCAATCAAGCTCAACAAACAATTATTGGTATTGCGCAATCAATCATGGGTGCCATTGAAAGAAAACGAACCAATCAATATTGGTGAATTGATAAAAGTTACCCTCACCATTCAAACAACCAAAGAAATGGATTATGTGCATTTGAAAGATTTAAGACCTGCTGCAACAGAACCCACGAGTGTATTCAGTGGGTATCAGTTTCAAGACAATCTTTTCGTATATCAAAGTACCAAAGATGCCAGCAGTCATTACTATTTCCAGTATTTGCCAAAAGGTGAATACCAATTCAGTTATACCATAAGAGCTACGCATAAAGGGATTTATACTGGAGGTTTTGCAAGTGTTCAAAGCATGTATGCGCCCTCAATGACTGCTCATTCAAATACCATAAAATTAAGAATTGAATAACCATCCCATGCAGGTAGATACCATTATTGTTGGCCAAGGATTATGTGGCAGTTTCTTAAGTTGGCAGTTAATAAATGCAGGTCAATCAGTCATGGTGATTGATGCAAACAAATTCAATAGTGCTACTAAAGTTGCCAGCGGCGTCATTAATCCTGTCACTGGAAGAAGAATTGTGAAAACATGGGAGATTGATGTGCTAATGCCTTATGCTGTAGAAGCTTATCAAAGATTTGGTGTGGCAATTGGCACTTCATTAATTCAGCAATGCAATGTGCTAGATTTTCATGCCACACCTCAAAACAAATTGGCATTTGAAGAACGATTGTTAAAGGAGCCTGATTATCTAACGCGCACTGATGATTCTGTTTGGGAGCGTTTTTTTCATATCAACTTTGGTATTGGTGAAATCAATCCATGTTGGTTAATTCAATTAGATGCGCTGTTAGTCGGTTGGCGAAAAAAATTAATGGCACAAAACGCCCTTACTGAAACAGTATTCAAATTTGAAGATTGCACTATTTCTCCCAATGGCATTGAATGGAACAATCTCAAAGCAAAGCAACTCATATTTTGTGATGGTACGGATGGATTAAGCAATCCATATTTCAGTCTTTTGCCATTTGCCAGCAATAAGGGGGAAGCTTTGATTGTATCCATTCCAGACCTTCCAAGAGAATGTATATATAAACAAGGGATCAGCATTGTCCCTTGGAAAGATGGGTTATTTTGGATTGGTTCTACCTATGAATGGACCTATCAAGATTTAAATCCAACCCAAGCTTTTAGAGACAAAACCATTCAACAATTGAACAATTGGCTTAAGCTGCCCTATGATATAGTAGACCATCTTGCGTCTGAAAGACCCGCTAATGTTGAACGCAGGCCATTTGTGGGATGCCATCCTATTCATCCTAATATTGGCATTCTTAACGGCATGGGTACAAAGGGATGCAGTTTAGCACCTTATTTTGCCCATCAACTCACGGACTATTTACTTGAGGGCAAGCCCATACACCCACTTGCGGATGTACAACGGTTCAAAAATATTTTAAGCCGCTAATTGGTTACAAAAAATTAATATTGTGCCACAAATTAATCAGGCATGGAGCAAGCCCCCACGGTACAAAACAATCAATACAATATTCCATTGAAGTACAGAAAAATGGAAAACCTACATATCGTTTTTTGGTTATTCAAAGATGTGGCTTGGTGTTTGGGGCTTAAATGGTTAGGAACCGTCATGATCATACCCACTTTGATTATATCCATTGTGATTGCTTATAGGACCAGACAATATTTTTCAGAGTTATGCCATAATCTTGCCATTACAGTGTGGATTTCGGCTAACTCTTATTGGATGATCAGCGAATTTTTTAAGTTTGACCACAAAGTTATTTGGGCTACTTATACCTACAAGCACCTGGCATTGATTCCATTTACGATAGGGATATTAATTCTGGGTTACTACTACTTGGTTTGGAAACCTTTGCACCAAAAGAAGACTGACTATTAAACGAACAGGCCCCATTCGTCTTCATACGCATCTTTTTGAAAAGTGCTCACCCATTGTTTGTATAATTCTCTGAATTTATAAAGGGCTTCTTCAATGACTTGTTTGTGGGCTTCATCGGCCCAACCCATTAACACTGCAAAGCCAATTTGCTCCATCATTTGTTTGGCATTGGTTCTGATATTAGAAGCATTCTCCATTTTTAACACGTACAAATCCATGCTAATGGCCCCAATAATTTTAGGTGCAACAATCATGACATTTTCATAAATCAATGCCTTGGTAGAAGCAGGATGGGTTTCTTCTCCGTCATCTGCTAAATTTTCTGCAAATGCAATAACCAATCCAAAGACTTCTCGCCATTGATTGTACATAGCTTTGGCAATGGCTCTAGCAGGGCCTAAGCGCCATTCTTCGGCAGCATTACCAGGACCAACTTTATAGCGGCTATCATCCCACTCAGGTAAGAAATTCAAATCATTTAAATCCATAGCTTGAAGTTAGTTCATTTCTACTTTTAAAAAACGAGCAGTATGACTGGTTTTATGCAACAACATTTTCTCTGGTGTGCCTTCAAACAAAATTTGTCCTCCCCCATCACCACCTTCAGGCCCTAAATCAATTACATGATCTGCCATTTTCACAACGTCTAGATTGTGTTCAATCACCAGCACTGTATTACCGCGGTCTACGAGTTTACTCAATACATCTAATAAGTGGCTGATGTCTTGAAAGTGTAAACCAGTGGTTGGTTCATCTAGAATATAGAAGGTTTTACCCGTATCTTTTTTACCCAATTCAGTGGCTAATTTAACCCGTTGTGCTTCACCCCCACTTAAAGTGGTAGCCGATTGTCCAAGGGTGATATACCCCAATCCTACTTCTTGTAATACTTTAATCTTCCGATACAAATAAGGGACTGCTTGAAAAAAGTCGCATGCTTCATCAACCGTCATATTCAAGACATCACTGATAGATTTGCCTTTGTACCTGATTTCTAAAGTTTCACGATTGTATCTTTTACCATTGCACTTTTCACAATTCACATACACATCTGGTAAGAAATTCATTTCGATGACTTTCATGCCCCCACCTTCACAAACATCACAACGTCCCCCTTTTACATTGAACGAAAAACGACCAGCTGCATAGCCTCTAATTTTGGCTTCAGGTACAGCTGCAAATAAGGTTCTGATTTCAGTAAAAAACCCACAATATGTAGCAGGATTGCTTCTTGGGGTTCTTCCAATGGGTGACTGATCAATTTCAATCACTTTATCAATATGCTCTAGTCCTTTTACAGACTGAAATGGCATGGGTGATACTTTACTATTGTAACAGTGCTTTGATAAAAGTGGATACAAGGTTTCATTAATCAAAGTGCTCTTACCACTGCCACTTACCCCGCTCACCACAATCAATTTACCCAATGGGAACTGTACCGTTACATTTTTTAAGTTATTGCCAGACGCCCCCGTTAAGGTTAATATTTTCCCATTTCCCGCACGTCTTTCTGTTGGCACTAAAATGGCTTTTTCGCCATTGAGGTATTGCGCCGTTTCAGAATGCGTAGCCAATACTTCTGCTGGTGTACCTTCCGATACAATATTGCCACCGTACTTTCCAGCCTTAGGACCAATGTCAACCAAGTAATCCGCCGCCAACATAATGTCTTTATCGTGTTCTACAACCAATACACTATTGCCAATATCTCTTAAATTTTTTAAAGCCTGAATTAATTGATGGTTGTCGCGTTGATGCAGTCCAATTGAAGGTTCATCTAGAATATACGTAATGCCTTGTAATTGAGACCCAATCTGAGTAGCCAAACGAATTCGTTGAGATTCGCCCCCACTCAATGTTCTAGACGATCGGTTCAATGAAAGATAGGTAAGCCCCACGTCTAATAAAAATTGCAACCGCTCTCTAATCTCTTTCAAAATATCTTTTGCAATCAAATTTTGTTTTTTGCTTAATCTAGCTTCAATACCACCAAACCAATGGTGCAGCTTGTCTAAATTTAAAGCGCTTAACTCAGCAATATTTTTTTCATCTACTTTAAACCACAAACTGTCTTTTTTTAATCGATGCCCTTGACAGCTTTGGCACAATTTCAATTCCATGTATTGTTCTACCCATTCACGCATCCCATCACTTTTTACACCAGTAAACCAACGTTTAAGCATTGGAACAATGCCTTCAAAATCGCCACTGTATGGATCAATACCCATGATATCTTCTGGGTTCTCAATGTCTAAGCTATCGCCCTCTGTATTGCCATACAACAAGATATTTAAGCCAGCAATAGGCAAATCCTTGATTGGCTTATCTAAATTGATTTTATGTTTTTTGGCCAACAATTCAACATTCCGAAACATATAAGCATCCCTTTGTACTCCTAAAGGCGCAATACCCCCTTCCTTAATAGTCAAATTAGGATCAGGAATAACAGCCGACATATCAATAGAATACACATTGCCCAAACCCTTACAAGTAGCACAAGCCCCATAGGGAGAGTTAAAAGAAAACGCATTGGGCGATGGTTCTTCATAACTGATGCCCGTGTCTTCACACATTAATTGTTTAGAATATTGAATGGTTTTGTTGGTGTCATTCAATAAAAGAAAGAGCAAGTCCTTCCCCATTTTTAAGGTTTGCTGCACGCTTTGACTCAGCCGAACCCGCATATCATCGGTTACTTGCAAACGATCAATCACTACTTCTATATCGTGAATCTTGTAGCGGTCTACTTGTAATTTTGGCGTTAAATCTATAATATCACCATCAACGCGCACTTTTAAAAAACCCTTCTTTCTGATTTCTTCAAAGAGTTCACGGTAGTGCCCTTTACGGCCACGAATCAACGGCGCCAGTAAACTCACTTTTTTATTTTTGAAACGCGCGTAAATATTCTCAACAATTTCTTCCTCACTAAACTTAACCATTTTTTTACCTGTCTCATAACTGTAGGCTTCCCCTATTCGCGCATACAACAAACGCAGAAAATCGTACACTTCAGTAACAGTACCAACAGTAGAGCGTGGATTTTTATTGGTGGTCTTTTGCTCAATAGAAATCACTGGTGATAGACCCGTAATTTTATCAACATCTGGCCGTTCCATATCGCCCATGAATTGACGTGCATAGGCGCCAAAACTTTCCATATAACGGCGCTGACCCTCGTTGTAGATGGTATCAAATGCCAATGAAGATTTTCCACTCCCACTTACCCCAGTAAAAACAACCAACTTATTTTTTGGGATGGCTATATCGATATTTTTTAAATTATGCTCTCTAGCGCCAAAGACTTGAATAAAATCTAGATCATTCTCAAGAATGGGCTGCTGACTGTTAACTTTTTTTGCCATAACGAAACTTAAAGATACAAACAAGCGGAGGGCTGCAATGTTTGGCAAGCGATAAAAATGGCTTTTTTTATTTACCCTATAAAAATACTAGACTAATAATTTGGTGATTTAAATCACTGCTTGTATATTTGCATCAGTTCTTTAATAATCTTATCAAGAAAGGCGGAGGGTTTTGGCCCTGTGAAGCCTTGGCAACCCATATGTCTCTCACTCAGTCATATGAAGGTGCCAATTCCATCCTATATATAGCGCTGCTGTATCGGGGAAGATAAGTCAGAGTCAAGCTTTTAATTTTACCGAAAGGAATTTTATACATGCCCATCTGATTTTATCGGGTGGGTTTTTTATTTGGTGGCAGACTACTTGCCACTGAATTTACAATCTACCTAGAGATTAACAAGAACGATATTTTTTAAACAAAAAACATCGTATCATGCTCAGTGCAACAGAACTCATTCACAGTATCCCGGTAGACCCGCTAACAGGCGCCATTTCAGTACCCATTTATCAAACAAGTACGTTTGAACAAGAAGCCCCAGGTATCAACAAAGGTTTTGATTATTCAAGGTCGAATAATCCTACCAGAGCCGCCTTAGAAAACTTAATGGCCAAATTAGAATTTGGCGCAACTGGCTTAGCTTTTTCTAGTGGATTAGCCGCTATTGATGCAGTACTCAAACTCTTAAAATCAGGTGATGAAATTGTAGCTGTAGACGATATTTATGGCGGAGCTTATCGCCTGTTTACTGCTGTGTATGAACAATACGGTATCCGTGTAATATTTGTAGACACCAGTGATACTGCTGCCGTTGAAGCAGCCATTACACCAAGAACCAAATTGATTTGGCTAGAGTCGCCAACCAATCCAACCTTAAAAATATCAGATATCAAAGCCATAGCAAAACTCGCAAAAGCCTATCAATGCTTGCTTTGCGTAGACAATACTTTTGCAACGCCTTTGCTACAACAACCACTCCAATTAGGGGCCGATATTGTCATACACAGTGCAACAAAATATTTGGGTGGTCATAGCGACTTAATTGCTGGCGTATTAGTGGCCAAAGATGCAACGGTGGGAGCTAAACTGAAGTTTTTTCAAAACGCCTGCGGAGCCGTGCTGGGCCCTTTTGACAGTTGGTTGGTCATCAGAGGCATTGAAACCCTGCACTTGCGCATGAAACACCATTGCAGAACCGCATTAAAAGTAGCCCAATTTTTAGCCACACATCCAGCCATTGATACGGTATACTATCCGGGTTTATCAACCCATCCAAATCATGAGTTGGCGCTTACCCAAGCCAAAGCAGGCGGCGGCATTATTTCCTTTACATTGGTGCATGACACCAATGAAGCTGCTGTTAATATTGCTAGTAATACCCAATTGTTTAAACTGGCAGAAAGTTTGGGTGGCATTAAAAGTTTAATTGCACATCCAGCAAATATGACGCACAAATCTATACCAGCCGATACCAGAAGAGCTGCTGGGGTGCAAGACAGCTTACTGCGCTTATCAATTGGCTTAGAAGAAGCGGAAGACCTGATTGCAGATCTGTCTAATGTTTTAAACAAGCTACATATACCAGCAACGCAAGCAGTGCACGTGTAAAATATTAATCAAAAAAAAAATAAACAGTATTCAAACAGTAACAAAATGGAAACCCACAAACAGTTAACAATTGGATTATTTGGATTTGGTGTAGTTGGAGAAGGCTTGTACAAAGTGTTGCAACAAACACCCTCATTAAAAGCCAGCATTAAAAAAGTATGTATTAAAAACCCGGCAAAAAAAAGACATGCTCCAGCGGAATTATTTACCTCAGATAAAAATGAGCTATTGCAGGATCCCAGCATTAATGTGATCGTAGAAGTGATTGATGATGCAGTAGCAGCTTTTGACATCGTTTCCACTGCACTAAACAATGGCAAATCGGTGGTAAGTGCAAGTAAAAAAATGATTGCCGATAATTTGCCGGCTTTATTGGCGTTGCAGAAAAAAACAGATTTGCCCTTTTTATATGAAGCGGCAGCTTGCGCTTCTATTCCAGTGATTAGAAACTTAGAAGAATATTACGATAATGACTTATTGCATTCAATTAAAGCCATCGTCAATGGGTCAACCAATTTTATCTTGACCAAAATGTTTGAAGAGAAATTGGATTTTTCAGAAGCGCTGTTGCTGGCACAGCAACTGGGGTTTGCTGAAAGCAACCCCAAGCTGGATATTGAAGGATATGATGCGTTAAATAAGTGGACCATCTTATTAAATCATGCGTATGGTATTGTGAGTGCCCCATCAGAAATATTGTTTACCGGGATCCAAAATGTACAAGGCTCCGATGCAGCTGTGGCAAAGGAAAAAGGGTACGATATCAAATTAATTGGACAAGCCAAAAAATTAAAAAATGGCAAAGTAGCCGCATTTGTATTACCACAATTTGTTCCAGTAAGTGAGCCACTTTCTTTTGTAAAAAATGAATACAATGGTGTTGTCATTGAATCAGGATTTGCAGACAAACAGTTTTTTTATGGAAAAGGAGCGGGCAGTTTTCCAACAGCATCAGCGGTATTAAGTGATATTGCAGCCTTAAGGTACCAGTACAAATACGAATACAAAAAACTTTACCATCATCAACCACATGAACTGTCGAATGACTATTATCTAAAAGTGTATGTCAGCTTTGATGATTGGAAATTTATTCCAAGAGAAAAATTTGAATGGATAGAAGAATGGCATGCACAAGCAGAGCGCAAATACTTAATTGGAGTATTGCATTGCAATCAATTAATTGGTCATGATTGGTGGAAACAAAATGCAACATCATTGGTATTAACCCCAGATGCAATTATTGACGATTTAGACATCATTCATTTGAAAAAACGAAGCCTTGAATTAGCTGGGGTGATTTAAATTGGTTACTTGTTTTTAGGGTAGAACCCCGTTCTGTGGGGCGGGGTTCTTTAATTAAAGTGGTCCTAACTATATTTGTACAAATCAATCACTTTGACCCAATTCAATTATAAAGCATTTAATACTGGCACAATGATTACACTGGCAACAGGTGTATTACTGCTCTTGTTTTCGTTTTTAGGTGGTAAAGACGAGTTGTTTCTTTTGTTGAATCACAATTTGGGCATAGCAGCTGATGGTTTTTTCAAATACTTTACCAATGCAGGTGATGGATTAATTTGGGTACCTATTGGCCTATATTTTATATTTTTCAAGCGCCCATTGTTGCCACTGATATTAAGCGCAATCATCTTTTCTACCCTATTTGTACAAACTGGGAAAAAAATCATTTATCCAAATGAAGCCAGACCAACTGCTGCCATAGAAGCAACCACACAAAATCCAATTCATACGGTTAAGGGGGTAACGGTGCACAGCAACAACAGCTTTCCATCCGGTCATACCACCACTGCGTTCAGTGTATTTTTATTGGGCTGCTTGTTATTACCGTACAGGTATTTCTGGTTGATTGGCTTCACAGCTGCATGTTTAGCTGGGTATTCACGCATTTATTTGGCACAGCATTTTCCATTAGACGTTGGTGCAGGCATGATATGCGCAGCCATCAGTGTTTACCTTTCCTTAGGCGTTCAACGATTGTTCAAACAACAACAAATGACTTAATTATTTCCAACGCCACTCACCCGCTATTTCTAGGGCTTCTTTCAAATTATTTTTGATCATAAAATCGCGCACTTCTAAATCAGAGAAACGCCTTGATGTTAATTCTTTTGAATCGGCAATACCATACAGTAACATAGCACCATAGCGTACTGTATTTTTCAAGCCCTTTTCATCCACTAATTTGAAATCATCGCAATCAGCATGGTAACAAGGGCCTGCATTGTTGGGCAGTCTTCCACCAGCACCTCCACCAGTTGGGATACCTTGCAACATAAATGGTTGGTGGTCGCTGTGCAACCCTGCGCCATTGTTAAAAATATTTTTATAGCTGGTATCAAATGTTTGCGCAATGGCTCCGATGCCCATGAATAAATCTTTGCTTTCTGCAATGGTAGTAGAAAAACCTTTTGGATCATTGGTCATATCATAATTCAACATATAGCGCACTTGATCTAAGGTTTTCTGTTTGATGGCTTGATTTACATAAGCTCTAGAGCCTAGTAAGCCCTCTTCTTCACCCATGAATAATACAAATTCAACTGTGCGTTCAGGTTGCAATTTCAATGCCTGGTATGTTCTGGCCATATCAATCACTGCAAAGGATCCAATACCATTGTCAATTGCGCCTGTTGCCAAATCCCAACTGTCTAAATGGCCACCAATGATTACTTTTTCTTTTGGTAATGATTTGCCTTTAATGGTGGCAATCACATTTCTGGCCTTGATTAATCCTGACTGGTTGGTCATATCAATCGCCGCATAATGCTTGGCTTGTTTCATGGCTTCCTTTAATTGCATGCCATCTTCTTTGCCAATACAAACTGCAGGATCAGGAATTAATTTCCCAGTGACAGAAGCAGTACCCGTTAACAAAATACCACCAGTGGCCGTATTAATGATGACTATTCCTTTTGCACCATATTTGGTAGATAAAGCCGTTTTTTCAGATCGGTGTAAATTTTTTAATCCAGGTTTTGATCCAGGTAGAATACCTAAATAAACCAATGCAATTTTACCAGCCACTTTACCAGGATTGTTTAAATAATCTTCTTCTAATCCATTACCCATATCTACCAATTCTAATTGCACATTGGCTTTTACTGGTGCGTGCGCTAGAGAAACAGATTTAACCACTGTTAGATTTTGAGGATCAGTGCCAATCTTTACAGAAAGCGTACCCCTACTCCAACTCTCTACTTCAAAGGGTTGATATTTTACATCTTTAAAGCCATAAGACTTCAAGAGGTTGTATGCAAATGTTTCCGCTTTCTTTCCATTTTCAGACCCTGTTAACCGATGACCAATGGTTTCAGTAGCCGTTTTTAAACTACTATAAGCTTTTGAATGCTGGTCTACTTCTGCATTTATTTTGGCAAATACTTCGGTCCATTCTGGCTTTACTTGAGCAATAGCAACAGCATTGATCAACCCGAGTAAAATGATACTGAATAAAGATTTCATAAAAACAATTGATAAAAAGTGAATTATTTAACCCAGTTGATACTGGCTTTTTTTACAGTTTGCGCATTGGTACCAATCATGATATCAAAATCACCAGCTTCCCAATCAAACTTTAAATCATAATTGTAAAATTTCAAGTCTTCTGGTGTAATGGTGAAACTCACTTTCTGAGACTCCCCTGGTTTTAAACTGATTTTTTGAAACCCTTTTAACTCTGCAACAGGTCGGGTGATTGATCCAACCAAATCTCTAATATACAATTGCACTACTTCTTTTCCTTCGTATTGACCAGTATTGGTAAGGGTTACAGACGCCGTTACAGTTTGATTGCCTTTCGCTTTATTGGTGCTAAGCGTTACATCACTGTAACTAAAACTGGTATAGCTTAATCCATAGCCAAACGGATAGAGCGGATCATTGCTCACATCTAAATAATTACTTTGAAACTTTTGAAACCAAGGTCCACGTAGTGGTCGACCTGTATTTTTATGGTTATAAAACAATGGTACTTGCCCAACATTCTGAGGAAAGGTAGCAGATAATTTACCAGAAGGATTCACATCACCAAACAATACATCTGCAATGGCATAAGGGCCTTCAGAACCAGGAAACCAAACGTTTAAAATAGCAGGAATATGTTCGTTTTCCCAGGTAAGGGTTAAGGGTCTACCGGTGAACAATACCAATACAACAGGTTTACCTGTTTTTAATAAGGCTTTGATTAAATTCTTTTGTACACCTGGAATATCTAGATTGCTTCTACTACTAGCTTCTCCGCTCATTTCAGCACTTTCACCAGCAGCAACTACAATAATATCAGACTTTGCGGCAGCGTCCAATGCTTCATTCAAGAGTTGCTCATCGGATCTACCATCTCTTTTTAGGGATTTGCCAAACATACCAGCACGTTCTTCAAATTTGGCATCTGCGTCTAGGTTAGAGCCCTTTGCATAATGTATGGTTACTTGACTGCCAATGGTTTCCTTAAACGCTTGCAGCAATGAAGTGGCTTTGCTTAAATTAGCCGCTACACTCCAAGTGCCACCCATATTTTCTTTATTGTCTGCTAAAGGTCCAATCAATGCAATGGATCCAGATTTTTTTAACGGTAGGGTTTGATGGGCATTTTTTAACAATACAAAACTCTGAGCAGCAATGGCTCTGGCTTCTTTTCGATTGGCATCAGAAAAAACTTCAGACTTCGCTCTATTTTCATCAATATATCTGAATGGATCTTCAAACAAACCCAAACGATACTTAGCTTCCAAAATCTTTCTACATGCTTCATTGATGCGTGTTATAGACACTTTCCCTTCTTTTAAGGATTGACCAAGTGTGGTCAAAAAGCCTTCCCCTACCATGTCCATGTCTAACCCTGCATTCATAGATAATGCAGACACCGTTTTTAAATCGCCTACACCATGTGCCATCATTTCATTAATGCCTGTATAATCAGACACTACCATTCCTTTAAAACCCCATTGTTTTTTTAATACATCGGTAAGCAACCATTTGTTGCCATGTGCTGGTAAGCCATCTATTTCATTAAAAGAAGCCATTATAGAACCTACACCAGCATCTACAGCAGCTTTATATGGCAACATGTATTCGTTGAACATTCTTACCCGACTCATATCGGTGGTACCATAATCTCTACCAGCTTCAGCAGCACCATACAAAGCATAGTGTTTTACACAAGCCAACAAAGTATTGTTTTTAGAAAGGTCATTTCCTTGATAGCCTTTCACCATTGCTTTGGCAATTTGAGCCCCTAAGTAGGGATCTTCACCATTTCCCTCTGAAATCCTTCCCCATCTTGGGTCTCTGGATATATCTACCATCGGAGAAAAAGTCCAGTTAATGCCGTCAGAACTTGCTTCATTGGCAGCAATTCTTGCACTGCGTTCAATCAAAGGCATATCCCATGTAGCACTCATTCCCAATGGAATTGGAAAAACAGTTTCATAGCCGTGAATCACATCCATCCCAAACATCAATGGAATTTTCAATCGGCTTTTTTCAACCGCTAGCTTTTGAACTTCTTTAATCTTTGCTACGGATTTGATATTGAACAAACCCCCTACTTTTCCAGCTTCAATTTTTTTAGCAATATCAGAACTGGCAGCAGCACCAGTGACAAAATCACCAGAGCTGGGCAAATTAAGTTGCCCTAATTTTTCCTCTAAAGTCATTTTAGCCATTAGCTGATTAATGAACGCATTCATTTTTGCGTCCTGTGAATGCGTTATCAAACTAAGCATCCAAAAAACAACCAACCCAATCCATTTTTTCATTGTTGTTACTTTATACAATTCTACAATTTATTTAAACACAATTGAAGCCACATCACCCCCATTTAATTGGGTATTGACCCATTGTTGATGCCATTGAATACTTAAGCGCTCATTGGCATCCCCATTATTCAGCAATATAAGGATTGTATGACCTTTTGGCGTCAAAAAAGCCACAGAATAAATGTTCCCTGAATGATTGCTTTGAATTCTTACAGAGCCTGGCGGTACAAACTTAGCCGCATGGGCAATAATATAATAGGCTACTTCTCTCTTAACTTGATTCCCTTGAATGGTTAGAGCACCTTTGCACTCCGTACAACCACCAGGTGTATGAGGGCCAAAATTGGCGTCATTGGCCAAGTTCCATTCTAAAGTTATTTTACTATGATTGGTCATTGACCCAATCAGTACATGTTTAACATGCCATTTCAAATCTCCATCAAAACTGCCTTTACTACCAGTCCATTGTTCAGTGAAGTAAATATTTTTGTCAGGATGTGCTGCCTTAACAGTGGATAAAGCTGTAATATCACCAGCATATAAATGAAAAGCAGACCCATCAATATATTGTTTGGCAATACCGTCATTTAATACAGCAATGGGATAGTCAGGCCGATCACAGTTGTGATCCCAAATAACAATCTTAGTTTTAATTTGATGTTGAGCAAACAAAGGCCCCAAATGGTCTTTAATCAATCGAGCTTGTTCTTCAGCAGACATGAGCATACTGGGATTATTGCCACCATGTTCAGGTTCATTCTGAATGGTCAACGCATCAATTGGTATGCCTTTAGCAGACATCGCTTGAAGATACTTGACCAAATATCTGGCATAAGCCCGATAGTATTGGGGGATCAAACGCCCGCCAACACTATTGCGGTTGGTTTTCATCCAAACTGGCGGACTCCAAGGGGTGGCCATAATTTTGATGGCAGGATTGATGCGCAAAATTTTTTGCAATAAAGGCAACAAATGCAATGTATCTCTAGATAAAGAAAAGCGTTGGATTAAAGTATCGGTTTCACCATCTGGTAGATCATTGTAACTAAACACCGATTCACTCAAATCAGATGCGCCTACACTAATCCGCAAATAACTAATTGAAACAGCATTTGCAGATTGTCCAAATAACTCTTGTAATAAGGCTTGCTGAGACTTGAGATCCATTTGCTGAATCAGCAGAGCCGATCCACCCGTTAGGGTAAAACCAAATCCATCAATGGTTTGAAATGATTGTGTATGATCAATTACAATTTTTGTTGCAGCCGTTGCTTGGTTCGTCAAGCCAAGTACATTTGGTGTTAATAACTGAGTCTGATTACCACTGGTGATATACGCTGTAGCTACCTGTTTTTGTGCACTGCAAAGGCTGATCCAAAACAACCATGCATACAACAACCCTGCAAACTTGAACATAACGTATGATTTATATCATGAAATTAAAGGAGTTTTGGTAAACGCTGTTTTCATTTATTAAATTTGCTTATATCGCATAAAGATGAACCCAAACGCCAATCTGCCTTTTGTTTCAGCAACAGAAGCCATCCAACAAATTCAATCTAACACCACTGTTTTTTTGCACGGTAGCGCAGCAACGCCAGTTAGGTTGATTAACGAAATGATCCAACAAAAGGATCGCTTACAGCAAGTAGAATTAATCAGCATTACACAACAGGGTGTCAATTTAAATGACCCTTCCTTAGCTGGTCACTTTTACATGAATTCATTATTTGTTTCAGACAGCAATCGATTGGCCATTAGCAGAGGTATGGGGGATTATACACCCGTTTTCTTAAGCGAGATTCCATTATTATTCAATCGACAAATCATCAATATTGATGTTGCGATCGTATCGGTTTCGCCACCAGATAAACATGGTTATTGTTCATTGGGCACTTCAGTTGACATTGTAAAATCAGCACTGAGATCAGCTAAAAAAATCATTGCACAAGTAAACCCCAATATGCCCCGTGTGCATGGTGACGGATTTATTCCTTTTTCAAAATTTGATTATGCTGTGTTTACTGACGATCCATTGCCAGAAGTAAGTTATGCCAGCGGCGCTACCAATATTCATCATCAAATTGGCAAGATAGTAGCCGAATTGGTTGAAGATGAAGCTACGCTACAATTGGGCATTGGCAGTATACCAGATGCAGTCTTGAGCAATTTAACCAATCATAAAAATCTGGGCTTACATACGGAAATGTTTTCTGATGGGGTTATTCCATTAATTCAAAATGGTACCATTAACAACAGTAGGAAAAAAATAGTAAAAGGCTATTGCGTTACCTCATTTATGTTGGGTACAAAAAAATTATACGATTTCGCAGATGATAATCCAATCATTAAATCTTTAGATATAGATTATGTGAATGACCCAAGGGTGTTGAGTTTGAATAAAAAAGTAACCGCTATTAATAGCGCCATTGAAATAGATTTGACCGGACAGGTTTGTTCAGATTCTATTGGCATGTATCAATACTCTGGTATTGGAGGCCAAATGGATTTTATCAGAGGCGCTGCACTTTCTGAGGGTGGAAAACCCATCATTGCCATTCCATCAGTTACCAACAAAGGGATTTCTAGAATTGTCCCCTATTTGAAACAAGGAGCTGGAGTAGTCACAACAAGAGGCCATATACATTGGGTTGTCACTGAATATGGAGCAGTCAATTTATTTGGCATGAATATGACCCAAAGAGCAAAAGCATTGATCAGTATTGCACATCCAGATCATCGCGAAGCTTTAGAAAAAGCTACAATAGAAAGATTTAAATGTTGATTAATACAAATTGGTTCGCAAAAAAGAAATGGTAAAATCAGTAGCCCAAGCACCTGCATCATCTACATAAATAATATTGGGTTTGTTTTGTTGATTGATGGTTTGATTCAACAACCAGTTGCGCATTTGCATAGGTAATTGTTGATTCGCAATTTTTGCATGATCAATAATGCTCTTGTTTTTCCGAATCATATTGGCCAATAAAATAGCCCCATTGACCAATGGGTTTAAATGTTCATCTTGAAAATCATTACAAACAGCTGATGCCTCGTCCGCACTCTGGGTAATTTGCCAATCCAGTCTTATAAGATCATTTTGTTTTACCCCAGATTGCAGCTTTACAAAAAAATCAGCTTCAGTTTGAATCAATTTAGACAATTGATTGGTACTCGCATATGCCCTTCTAAAGTTGATAAATGATGAGGCACTGTCTGCAATACTACAATTAGGAAAAGAGGGGACTTTCCAATTTGGTATTTCAAAACTCAACACTACTTTTCCTGCAAGTTGACTGAGCGATATATCCCCAATGCTTGCATTATGGTTTTGATAGATTGTTTCTTGCCCTATCCAGTACAACAAACTGTCTTGAAGTTGTTTGATGGGCGTTTCAGATTCACAGAAATGGCTAAATGACACCAGAACAATTTCTTCTGAATGAGATTTAAGAAATTGTTTAATTGCCAAAGAAACTGTTTTCAGCGATTCGCCATAACCGCCACCAATAGCATCCACCATACAATCTGCAGCAGCATGCTTGGTGTAAAGCATGTTATTGTACGTACCCACTCTCAAATCGAACATTCGAATACCTTGCATCAGTTGTTGTTGAATTGATAACTGCTGTGTTAATGTATTGCAGGCATTAATTGTTCCTTTCTGTTGACCTCCAGTAGCTGTTAACACACTCATACCTGCATCATGCGAGCCAGGAATCACTATGTCTTTCAAGGTTTTTTTACTTTGCAGTGGATGAAGGATATCTTTCATCCAGCTGGCAGTATGATAAACCATCACAGTTGAATTAAATACACGTTTGTTCAATCCAATAAACCATACTTGCCAAATGCCTGTTTGAATCTGTTTAAATTTTACAGGATACTTGGTGCTAAAATACAATGGCAAAGGAACAAAATCAGTTGAACGGGTTGGTGCTTGCACAAAGGAATAATACAATTGATACTGCACGATTTTGGTCTTGAGTTTGGCCGATTCATTCACGTTTACATATTGACCTGATTTGGCTTTCCAAAAGAGTTTAAATGGCAAATCAGGATTCTCTATTGACCAATTATTGATTGACTCAGTTGTTTCTATAGGAAAATCAACCATCAAATTTTGTGCAGAAGCAGATATATACCATATGATGGTAAATAAACAAACACAAAACCATTTAAGCCTCATGATTTACGCATTATTTTGACTTTGATCAGTAATAATTTTGATATTTTGTAGTGGGGTGGCAAAAGGAATTTGATTGACTTTAAATGTCTTTTCTAAATCAACAATCAAATCGTTTAGAACAGGTCCTGCACTTAAATACCGTCTAACCCAAAACAGGATAACCAATTCAGCTGCCCCATTCGAAATTTGATGAAACTCTACTAGATGAGGAGGGTGCTTTAAAATATCATCATTGCTATTGATTATTTGATTAGTTAAATCAATCACTTGATTTAAATTGGCGCTGATATCAATACTTAATTTGAGTTCTAGCCTTCTGAACCCTTTGTCTTGTGACCAGTTTAACAATTGCGCATTCATCAGGTCACCATTAGAAATAATTAAATTGGCGCCTTCCCAAGTAGTGATCACACTGCTTCTAAAGCCAATAGATTTCATACGACCAGATTTACCCATCACTTCAACAATATCGCCCACATTCACGGGTTTCTCAAAAGCTAAGATTAAGCCGCTCACTAAATTATTGATCAGGGTTTGTAAACCAAATCCAATACCCACACTTAATGCACCTAAAATAATCGTGATTTTGTCTAAAGGAATACCTGCAGCAGCAAAAGCTAAAAATATGCCAATACTTATGATGGCAATTCTGATTAACAAAATCCAACTACCTAAGCCAGACCTGCCAGTTTTATCACCATGTTCAGTTGCCGACTTTACATCAGAAGAAATAAAAGACACCAAACGCGAAGTAAAAAATGCAATAAATATGATGACAATAAAATCAGTGATGCCTCTAATACTAAAAGTATATTCACCGATGGTTCTTTCTTCGAACAACCAATTTGAAATAGGTTCGGCCAATTGGTTATAGAGATAAAAGTTTCTACCAACTAAAACAAACCAACCCAATAACAACAATATGTAAAAAAAGGCAGGTACTCGAGAGCCAACCTTATTAAAATTAATATAGAATAGCTTTTTGTCATGTGCTTGGTATGTTTCAGAAGCGTAAAACAATACATCATTGAGCAAACGCACAGTCCAAAGCAATAAGATTCCACTCAGCACGCTGAAATAACCTGTCACCATTAAAGATTTTGACAAATTATAATTGCCATAAAAATTCAACCCAAGTGCACCTATTTGAAGCACCATTAAAACCCATAAAAAATATTTGATGTATTTTTCTTTTAATTCGTGCGCGTGTTTTTCCCAATTCAATAAATAGAAAGTACCCATTAATAATCCAATGACTGATAAACAGGCTATGAAAAGTCTTTCTGTGTCTGATGCTAAAAGAATTAAATTATCTAGGGATACTATAAAAAATAGCGTTACCACACTTAACCAATATCCTCTCCAGAAACGGGATATATAATGCCAAAAAACAACTGTTAATGATAAAGCAGACAAGAACCAAATCCAGAAATAAAATACAAATGGTGGATCTTGGAAAAAAAATTGGCAGAAGCCTAAAACAATGATCATTGCCGATAATATGGGAGATCTAAAAATCAAATGATCCCCAATAACTTTTGCTTTCAGTGATCTAATAAACACAGACAATAAAATAATGAGGAGCAGCAACAATCCAATTCTTCCCAAATTATCTTGAAAATAAAATACCAATGCAAGCCTTTCCTTCATAAGAGAATAATGCCAAATTTCTTTAATGGGCATTGGCGTATTGAGAGCATTGTGTTGGCCTATATATTCTTTAACAAAGCTCTTTTTGAACAATCGCTTTCGCTGTTCTTGAATATCTTCATATTCTAAAAGCAATTGATTTTTTTGAATCACCATTTTATTTTTAACAGTCTCAAGACTTAAAATTGCATTTTGCAAATTTGCCTCAATAGGCCTTAATACACTAGCAATGGCTTTTAACCTTGCACTATATTGTATTAACCCAGCCGTATCTTTGGGGAAATGATATAAGCTACTATCACTTTTCAATGAATCCATTTGCTTTCTAAACAATACCAATTGCTCTAAATACTCGTCTAACTGTTTATCTTCTTGTTCAATTTTAAAAATGAGCTCTTTATTTAACTTGCTAGAAACCGTTAAGTTTCTTTGGGTTTGAATGGTACCAAGGTTTACAAAAACGCCCTTCTTTACAATAGTATTCCAATCATCGATTTGTTTTAAATTCAATTGAATGCTAATAGTATCAATCCCATTTTTTAAAAATCCTTTCGCGCGTTGACTCACTTTAAGCAAATCATCCATAACCTGTGCACGCTTAATTTCAGCTTTATGTTGTTCCAAAGCAGATAAACTCTCTGTCAATTCTTTGGTTTCAGCTTGCTTAATTTTTTCTAAAAACAGGGCTTTCAGAGAATCTTGATTTTGGCAGAAACCAGACAAATAGAGAAGGGACGCCAGAATAAATAATATAACTTTATGATTCATAAGCACAGTTGTTATACCAATTTATTCAATATTTTCAATCTTACCATAAAAGCGCAAAATATGGCAAAAATTTTCTGCTTCATTAGTCTTTGCTTATTGACCCTTACAGCAAGTACACAAGATGCCAATTACTGGTCATCAGCCTATGGCCCGGGCGGTTTTTTTGTGCCTGGCGCTACCATTGCGCAAAATGGCGACAGCGGTGTACTCTTTTACAACCCAGCTTTACTAGCGTATAACAAAAAAAACGCATCGAATATTAGTGGCAGTGTCTACAACTATAATTTACTCAAAATAACCAATGGTGCTGGCCAAGGTTTAGATCTTAGGCATCAGTTTACCAATATTATGCCCGTTATTGCATCAAACACAGTTTATATAAAACTGAAGCAACCCATCACACTGGCATATGCCATATTGTATACCCCCGTATTTCAATTCAACGCTTCGCAAAGACGAGATGAAAGTTTGAATGTTTTATCAGACACTTATAGTCCTGGGAAAGAATTTTATATTGGTCAATATGTACATGGCAATACCATCAATGAAACAACAGCCATTTTAGCACTTGGCAAACAAATCAACCAAAAACTTGCAATTGGATTTACGGGAATGTTTCACAAAAGAAGACAATCGTTTAGTCACAATATTACTGCGCGAGCCCTGATTAACGACAATGCCACCTTATTTCAAAAATTGGTAACGGTTTCAGAATATTATGTGGCCAATAGTTTAACTGTAGACATGCAATTAAAAGCAGGACTCTCATACAGTTTCAACAGCCAAAATCATTTAGGGGTATTACTCACTTTACCAAATATTCATTTGCATGGAAAATCAGATTTGTTGGCTGATTATGCCATAAACAACTTGCGCATCAACAATACAGAAATTTTTTTATTGGGCAGTACACGACAATCTAAATTAAACAGTGTTTGGAAAAGACCCTTAAGCATTGGCGTTGGATACACACACAACTATAAAGGTGGAGAAATTTATTTTGCCACAGAATTATTTGCAAAAGTGAATCCATACAGCATTATTCAACCACGTGATGAAGCATTCATCAGACCTGATACTGGCACCATCAAAGCGTTTAGTGCTTCCGAAATAAGCTTTAAAGATGCCGCAAAGTCATTGGTTAATTTTTCTGCGGGCTTTAGTTTTCCTTTGAAAAACGATGTGAAAGGTTTTGTTTCTGCTCGAACAGATTTTAGTTATGCAGGCAGAGAATTGATGCAAAACAGCAATGGCTTCAATGCGTCATCAGCCAATTATGATTTATACCATTTTCAAGGAGGCGCCAATATCAAAAAGCGCAAATTTAATTTCAGAGTGGGCGTATTGCTAACCTATGGCCGTAACAGTCAACATGAACAATTGGTCAATTTTGATAACCCATCTGAAGCTAATTTTTTAGAGGGCACCAAACAAAATGTGAGGGCCACAAGGTTTTCTGCTGGATTAATGCTGGCTTATGTACACAACCTCTAACGAATATTTTCCCACAAGGCTTTTGCCTTTAATCCGGATGGCACACTATAGGCAGCCCGACGTGATTGGTATTTCATCAGTGTTTGTTTGGCCTGATAATAAATAGCACTATCTAAAGCAGATGGTTGGTGTGTTTTGGGCATTGCATAGGTAAAATAACCTTGATTACCAGCAAATACAGGGACAGCAAAGAAATGCCTTGGAACCATTTTTTTATTGATATCCGCTTGTTGAATTTTATTGGCTTCTACAAAGAAATCTACGGCATAAGCAGGATAACCAAATAAATATCCATAAGCCCTATTTCTATCCCATTTAGTTTCATATTCAATGACCGATAAAACCACTGCAGGATTGGTGTTTGGCGTAAAACCCCATTGTCCAAAAAAAGATTGATACTGTTTGATTGTTTGAGCAAATTGTGCTTTTCTGATCACGTAGATTTCAAGATTCCGCATATGTTTTTCGGTTCTTTGAAAAGGCACCATTACAAATTGCCAAATATCATTACTCAATGCCTTACAAACAGCGTTGTATTGGTCTATCAAATTGATTAATGAATCATTTTGTATCACCACTGCGTCCCCATCTTGCATACTAGAATCTTTTGCAATAGCATACCGTAAAAATTTCACACTACTCATGGGCTTCAAGGTATCTGCCAAAGTATACAATGCTTCATGATCTAATGCATAAGCCAACAAAGAATCGGCTAAGGAATGGTCGAATGGCTGCTGGTATACTGACCGCCTGATTTGATTTGATTGAACGCAAGACAATAGACTGGTTAAAACGATTATACAAATTGTATATTTGATTGCTATTGTGTATTTTTGCACCATAGTTGCAAATTAACAAATAAAAGAAAACATTCACGATTTATTTTTACTTTCTACAATATGAAAAAAGCAAGTTTTTTAGTTTTACTGATTGCACTATTCTTAATCAGCTATGCGCACGAATACATTTTGATTGCAGAAAATTTCAAAGTGAAAAAAGGAGATACCCTGAATGTGCATTTGTTTGTGGCTGATGGGTTCAATATAGAAATGGAAAGACCATTACAAGCTTCCATTACAAAAAATTATTCCCTTGAAACATCTAATGGTATCATTGACTTATTACAAGAAGGTAAAACTGGTTCCTTACCCATCTTACAAAGATCCGTTGATTTTGAAGGATTGGGATTGATTCATATGGAAAGAGATTTTGCTAAAATTACGCTAGAGAATAACAAGTTTTTGGATTACTTAAAGGAAGATCATATTGAAAATATCAAGATTGATGTATCAAAGCAAAAAGAACAAAAAGAACGTTATGCAAGATATATTAAATGTTTGGTGCAAAGTGGAACCGGCAATTCCAATCAACTTTACAAAAAACAAATTGGTCAAAAATTCGAAATTATCCTCTTAAACAATCCTTATGAATTGAAAATAGGTAATCAATTAAGTGCTCAGATTTTTTTTGAAGGAAAACCATTGGCGAACAAAGTCATTACCATACGTAATAGAACAGGTGGAGAACATGCAACAAAACAAACAGCCAGGACCAATGAGAAAGGGATTTGTTCCTTTAAACTCAATCGCCAAGGTGATTGGTTTATTCATGCAACGCATATGATAAAAAGCACAGATCAATCAGCAGCGGATTGGGAAAGCCATTGGACTTCATATAGTTTTGGGATGTAATCTTTTCTTTTATCATTGCTCAATTTCAGATTCATTTTTGTAATGCAGTAATCTAAATTTTGATACAAAATTCTTTGGCTTTAAACCAAAAACCTAGTTCGCGACTATTCTAAATTCTATAAACTTTTTTAGAATATTTGATGACTTCTTGCTCAGCCAAATTAAAAATAATTATGGCTAATATTAATTTATGGATAAACGATTAAATAAATAAAAGCAAATAGATTGACTAGTAAAACTGTTCCATAAACAACATTACTTTTGCCAGTATTTAATGATAACATCACCGTTAATACAGATAACATCAATAAGATGATTGACAGATAGTCAAGCCCTAAAACAATTTGTATATTATAATATTGGCAAACAAAGGAAACCACTGGAATGGTTAAACCAATACTAGCCAAAGCTGACCCCAATGCAAGATTAAGGCTTGTTTGAAGTTTATTTTTCCGAGCTGCTATAATTGCTGCTGTTCCTTCAGGCAAAAGAATAATCATTGCAATAACTATTCCAACTAAGGTTTTTGGTAACTGATAGCTTAATACAATAGTTTCAATTAATGGAGACAGGGTCTTGGCAAGTAAAACAACGATTATCAAACTCAATAATAAAAAGACGGCGCTAATTGTTACATCTTTAATAGAAATGAAGGTTGGATATGCATCATCATCTTGTGACAAAAAATATTCACGATGCCGTACCGTTTGAGCAAAAATAAATGCTACATAAATCAATAAACACGCAAAAGAAGCAAATTTTAACTGTGAAGATGAATAATATGGACCAGATATGCTTTTTGTAAATGTTGGCAAGATTAAAGTAAATACAATAATTGACACTAATGAAACCAAGGCAATTGTCACTGAATGCTTAGAAAAAGTTTGTACATGGTGACGAATTCCGCCAATAAATAAACAAAGCCCAACAATACCGTTTAAAATCAACATGGTTGATGCATATACGGTGTCTCTAGCTAATGAAGCAGCGTCTAATCCACCAGAAACCATTAAAGACACAATTACAGACACTTCAATAACTGTGATGGCAACAGCTAAAATGATGGTTCCATAAGGTTCTCCAACTTTATGTGCAATTATTTCAGAATGATGTACTGCAGACATGACTGACCCAATCAGTAAAACGCCAGCAAGTATCTGAAAGATTAACTGTAAATGAATATAACCTGATGCAAAAAGCAAACAGGCCAATATAGGCACGGTTGTTGTCCAAGTATACAATCGTTTCATGGTTGCTTATTTTGTAAAGTTAAATAGTATAAATCATGCAATTTGAATGGCTGTTTTTCAGCCATTGGCTTGATGGTTACTGATTGCCATTCAGTGGTTGGATATATAAATTGATTGCCTGTATAATTTGTTTTCACAGGCATTGTGAAAGATT
>JAIXYL010000114.1 GCA_027490265.1 Sediminibacterium sp. | reverse complement strand
CCTTCCATATAGCCATTGAATAAGGTACTGGTTTCGGTGCCTGCCCAATGAATGCGTTGGAATGGGGTAGCCAGTGATGTTTGTAATTGGGTGAGTATGCCGGGTGGAAACATGCCTGCATAACAGCCCTTGGTTAAAGGTTCTTCAGTAAAACTTTTGTCGGTATAGTAAATCATATTGGCCGCTTCTGGTCCAAACATTTTGACAAAGCCCGCTTGCACCAAATCTTTTCTAGTTGATGCGTCGTGCTGCATCAACTGCTTGGCTTTCTCTGCCAAACTAAAGCCCATCAATATGCCTTTACTGCCATTGAATGGGGAGTTGTCAAATACAACACTGGTGTATTCATCAGGGGCGGCCACCAATCCATTTTTAAATTGCTTTCTCCAAAACGGACTGTCATACACCGCATAACATTTCACTACACTGCCCATAAAACTGGCTTTCATGAGTTGCCATTGTGCGGAAGGTACAGCTGGTGTATATTGGATATCGGTTGAAACAGCAGGTGGCACTGCCACAATACAATGCTTGGCTGTGAAACTGAACCCATCGCCACTAACGGTTACAGATTGGTCATCTTGGTGTATTTGTGTGACTGCTTTTTGATACTGCAGGGCGTCACCTAATGCAGCCGCTATTTTGATACAAATGCTTTGTGCTCCACCTTTAATGCGATCTTGTTGCGCGCCTTTGTTGATGTTCATCAAGAAGTCTATATGCTTACTACTCTTGATATAAAACAAAGCATGTAAAAAAGAGAGGGTAGCTGCATCTGTTGCAAAAATGGCTTCTGTTGCCACTGCAAACATTTTTCTAGCAGTATCATTTTTCATTTGCTGCATCATCCAATCTTGTAAACTCATAGCATCCCATTTGGCTGCATTGGGTGACAAATATGGATGATCCAAATCAATGGTCTTTGCTAATTGATTGATTTTGCGAATGGCCCGATCTAAACTGATTAATGCAAAAAATGGGAGGGGTGGAATAATGCCTTTATAATGTTTGAGTTTGCCATTTAATAACAAACTGCTCTTGCCACTTTCGTAAGTGCTGAATGTATCCACACCAAATTCTGCGGCCAATTGATACATGCGGTCATGCCCTGGGCCAATCCACTGACCACCTAGGTCGGTATAATCTTGGTCACTAAAATACTCGGTTAAAATTCTGCCTCCACATCTGTCGCGTGCTTCTAAAACAAGCACTTGTTTGCCTGCTTTTTGCAAAGCCAATCCAGCAGCCAATCCTGCATAGCCTGCACCAATCACAATTACATCGTAAGACATCATTTATTGTAACCACTGGTTAACAATTCTACCAGCTGTGGTGGTGGCGGGTAAAACAGACAATGAATCGTTGTCTAAAATTAATACACGACCTTCTGCTTTTTTACCCCACATATTGCCGGTAAAAAACACATTCATGCCGTAAGAAATATTGGCATTTCTGGCCCTTGGCCCCATCGAATATTTTTGCCAAGCATCGCCTTCAGAAATTTGATTGTAGTCTGTAGTGTCAACATCATTGGGCGCTTTAAATCCATTATAGCCCTTCCATGGTGCATTCCAAACAGCATCTTCTGCACCTAATGAAGGCACTGCAATCATTTTTACGTCAGCCCCTAATTTGGCATAAGCTGCCGGATACCAACTGTCTGCACAAACCAATACTGCTAATTTTCCTGAAGGGGTATTGAATACTGGTACTTGGGCAGGATCACCACTGGCTGTAAAGCCTGCTTCATCATTGATGGGAAATATTTTTTTAACAAGGGGGCCTTGTATTTTTCCTTCGGGATTATACACCACACTGGTATTGTACAACTGTCCTCTTTCAATTTTTAAATGCCCCATCTCGTTGATGGAAGGTTCAGGTAATACAATAGAACCTGCTACGATAGTGACTTTAAATTCTGAAGCCAGCTCACTAAATATTTCATCATAGGTTTCAGCCATTTGTCGGGCTTTCATGGCAAATGCCGCATATTTATCTTTCTCTGTAACGCCCTTGGGTGCAGTAATATAGGCGACAGCAAACTTGAATAAATTGGCGGTGATTACTGCGGTCATGGCATCGGTTAAGTTGGTCTTTTCATAAACCGAATTTTTTTGTTCCATCGCTACCAGCCAGCTACCGATGTATTCCGGAAAAACCACGATTGTTTTTGGAGTGATTAAGCCACGTGCTTTTGCAGCTTGCAAATAACTGCGCAGATTGTCTCTAAGGGTGACTTTATTGGCGTAGTGTATGGGTGTTAAGGCGGGTTGAATCCCTACGAAATTGCCTTTGCCAGAATCGGTACCTGCGCTTACAATGCTATTGGCTTCAACCGAACTGCTAGCCAATACTTTGTAAGTTGGCGGCACATCTACCACTACCCATAAATTATACAGGGCAACCACAATCATTGAAATGCCTACAAATCTTACCAGGAATTTCATGGCGCATTATTTTATAGTAAGGTACTATAAATTTTCTAACATTGTAACCACCCCTTCTCTTTTTAAAATAAGGTAACCTAGGCGATCATTGCTGATGCCTTCTTTAAGCTGATAGCTGAATACCAATTGGTCGTTGTTTACAGCGGTTTCAAAATAGCGGAACTGTATATTGGGATGGTGTTTCAGCGAATGGCCAATTTCGTATAAATGGGTAGATAATACAAAGAGTGCATTGGGCAATTTTCTCAAACCTTCAATCACAACGGTACTGCATTTGACCGCGTCTTCTTGGTTGGTGCCTTTAAACAGCTCGTCAATTAAGATCAACCATTTGTTGCCATCACTGATGCGTTCAATGGTTTTCTTGATACGTTGCACTTCATTGAAAAAGAAACTTTCGCCTTTCAAAATATTGTCGCTTACCTGAATATTGCTCAAAATGCCATCTAGCCTGCTCAATCGCATTTTAGCTGCAGGCACACCCATACCAATATGCGCCATATAAGCGGCCAATCCAACGGCTCTAATAAATGTGCTTTTTCCAGCCATATTGGCCCCGGTTAAAAAGATAAAATTTTCTTGTTGGTTTAACCCAAGTTGATAAGACACAGGAACATCCAATAAAAAATGGTACAAGCCTTCAGCTTCAATGCAGGGTTCACTGCTTTCAACCACTTCGGGATAAGTGAATTGAAATTTTCGACCAGCTTTCGCCAAGCTGAGGTAGGCATCTAATTTACCATGGATCTCAATTAATTCATCCACGGCTAGGCGATAACGCAACCGTAAAAAATGCGCATATTGAATGATTTTGCCGATGCTCAGTTTTTGTTTGTTGGCTTGAATCATTTCTTGAATGGTGTCTCTATTCAACAACTGCTGAATGCGTTCGGCTGATTGTTGTAGCCAATTAGACGGGCTATTGCTGCCAATCAAATCCACAATTTGTTGCATGCCTTTTACAAAATCAATGGCGTGCTCAACGGTGAATTTTGACAAAGAAAAATCAGCGTTGTTAAAGAGCTTATACAATAAGCTGCTCACCACGCCTGTATCGGAGGGGTAACTGTTGATTTGAGACTCATAAAATTTCTCCATCACCAAAACCGTTCCGTTAGAAGGGCTTGCAGGGTATTGGTCAATCATTTTTTCCAATGCCTGAATGGTGTGTTGTGTTTGCTCAATGGCTTTTACACTGTCAAGTGGATTAGAGAGCAAATACCGCAGGTACTCTCTGCCGTCATTCGTAAGGGTTAGATTGATATGGTGAAACACCGATTGGTTTTCCTCTGAATGAAAAATTGAGAGGTCGAGTAAGGTAACTTTATCAACTTGCATAGGCCGCTGGCGCTTATTGGTGTATTAATCCCGTCTAAATTCCATTCTTGCTCCCCACTTAGATTCATCGAACCCTCCATTTCCATAAACCATATGGCCATTGACAAAAGTTTTTTCAATAGTGGCTGGCATTGTCATCCCTTCCATAGGGCTCCAACCGCATTTGTACAACAGATTGCTTTTTTGAATGGTCATGGGTTTGTTTAAGTTCACCATTACCAAATCGGCCATATATCCTTCTCTAATATAGCCCCTTTCGTGAATTTGAAAACAATCGGCTACGGCATGACTCATTTTCTCAACCACTTTGGGCAAACTGATGCGGCCCTCTTTTACATAATGCAACATCAATTGTAATGCATGTTGTACCAAGGGTAAACCCGCATGCGCGTGTTCATAATCCTCTTGCTTTTCTTCCCAAGTATGTGGTGCGTGATCGGTTGCAATAATGTCTAAACGATCGTCTAGCAAGGCTTTCCATAAAGCTTCTTTATTAGAAGGGGCTTTAATAGCCGGGTTGCATTTGATTTGATTGCCCAAACGATCGTAATCATCAGCAGTAAAATGCAAATGGTGCACACAAACTTCAGCCGTGATTCTTTTGTCTTTCAACGGAATCATATTGGTAAACAATTGCAGTTCTCTTTCGGTGCTGATATGCAGAATATGCAAGCGACTGTTGTTTCTTTTGGCAAATTGAATGGCTTTGAAAGAGGATTCAAAGCAGACTTCCTCATTTCTAATGATGGGATGATCTGCCGCCGTTAATTTTTTTCCAGAAGCTTTTATGGCTTTAAGGTTCTCGGTAAAAATACTTTCTTCTTCGCAATGCGTGGCAATCAAGAGTTCAGACCCAGCAAATACTTTTTCTAGTTGGAGGGTATTGTTCACCAATAAATTACCGGTAGAAGACCCCATGAAAATTTTTACGCCACAAACCTCATTTTTCTTTTTGTTGACTTTAAGGATCTCTTCAATATTGTCGTTAGAGGTTCCCATGAAAAATGAGTAGTTGGCTAAGGAACATTCCGCCGCTCTGCTGTATTTCTGCTCTAATAAATCAACCGTTACTGCAGCAGGTGAAGTGTTGGGCATTTCCATAAAGGACGTGGTGCCGCCGGCTACAGCTGCTTTGGCTTCTGTATAAATATTGGCTTTGTGGGTAAGACCAGGCTCTCTAAAATGCACTTGATCGTCTATCACACCAGGCAGAACATGTAATCCAGTGCCATCAATTTCAGTTGCTCTGGCTTTGATGTCAATACTGCCGCCAATTTTTTCAATTCTGTCATTACTGATGAGTAAGTCTCCTTGTAGAATAGCACCTTCATTAACGATGCTTGCATTTTTGATAATGGTATGTTGCATGCTGCAATTTATTTAATCTGCAGCGTAGTTCCTTAATCTTCTATATGTAAAGAAAATACCAACATTCTAGACTGAATCCTGTCTAATACATTGGAATATTTAAGGGCTGCATCGGTTTGGTGCAAGTTAGATAATCCATAGCTTATTTTAATCTCAGGAGAGATGGTCACAAACGGTAAATAAAAGTTAAAACCAATGCCTGCTTCTAAACCAAAATCGTTTCGCTTTAGTTTGATAATATCGTCAGCATTTCTGGCTGTAGAGTTTGAGGACAAATCAATATCGTACTTAAATCCACCCAATAAATACGTTCTAAAATTACCAATTCTATCAGAGTTAAATTTTACATGAAACGGGAAGCTGACCAAGGTGGATGGAAGCCGCTGCACTTGCGTACTGCCCTCGCCTAATCGGGTACTCCCCAATTGATAAACAATGCTTCTTGCACCTCCAATAATTAATTGTGGATTGGCTCTTACTTGAAAGTGATCACCCAAACGACCAGTGGCCATCAGCCCCATGGTAATCCCGCCACTAGACCCTGGCTCTGCAACTAAAATGCTGTCTGATTGGGTAAACAAATTTGATTTATTGACCTGTAAATAGGAACTGTTATAACCTAGGGTTATACCAAAATAATAAAGTTGATCTTCCCGGTTCATCCGGTAGAGTTGTTTTTGAGCATAGCTGTACTGTAATAGACCCAAGAGGCCAATCACTAGTAGAACTATTTGCTTCCGCAGTAAATAGTGCATATTCCGAAACTTAATTTCTTCAAATAGGTTTGGGTAAAGCCTGCGTCATTCAAAATATTTAAAAAGTGAGTACCTTCTGGAAAAGCTTGAACACTATCGTTCAGGTATTGATAAGCATCTTTATTTTTTGAAAAAAGATTGCCTACAGAAGGCGTGATATAATTCATGTAAAGTTGATACAATTGTTTAAAGCCAGCAGCACTGGGTTTAGAAAATTCTAAGATGACAACTTTGCCACCAGGTTTTAACACGCGATACATTTCGCGCAAACCTTTGCTGAGGTCTTGAAAATTTCTTACACCGAATGCCACAGTGATGGCGTCAAAATAATCGTTGTTAAAGCGAATATGTTCACTGTCGCCATTGAGTAAGGTAATGGTATGTTCTAGCCCCTTGGCTTTAATTTTTTCTCTGCCAAAACTGAGCATGCCATCAGAAATATCGATGCCTACAATTTCAGTAGGTTTCAAAATCTGTTCGGTTAATAAAGCCACATCGGCCGTACCAGTGGCCACATCTAAAACGGTTTTAGGGGCAATGGATTTGAGTTCCTTAATGGCTTTCTTTCGCCAGCCCACATCAATCCCAGCACTTAAAAAACGGTTCAAGAAATCGTAACGATACGCAATATCGTTAAACATATCGGCTACCTGATCCTTCTTAGTCAGCTCACTCTCTTTAAAGGGCACTATTTCATCGTGCGCAAATTTTGCCATGCGCCAAAGATATTCATTTTAATCCCTAGAATCGGTTCTGTTCAGGCCTGTTAGGCTTTATTTGGGTTAATATTTCGCAAAAATTGTGCTGCCTGCTAGTATCTTCGTTGCCGTGAAGGCCAAAATATACAAATCAACTGGTAGCTGGTATGTTGCAAAAGCAGAAAATGGACAGTTTTACAATGCCCGTGCAAAAGGCATTTTTAAAATTGATGGCCACACATCTACCAATCCTATTGCCGTGGGAGATTGGGTTGACATGGAAATAGAAGCGGTGCAGGAAGAGTCGGCCATTATTCATCAGATTGATGATCGACAAAATTATGTGGCCAGGGTATCGCCACATAACAAACGGATGCACCATATTATTGCGTCTAATTTAGACCAGAGTTTGTTGTTTGCTACGTTAAAAGAACCCAAGACTTCTCAAGGATTTATTGATCGTTTTTTAATTTCCTGTGAAGCCTATCATATACCCGCCATCATTGTATTTAATAAAGCCGATTTGTACAAGACCAAAGAAATGGATCGGTACCATGAGTGGTCTGAAATCTATACCAATGCAGGTTACAAAGTGATGCTCACCAGTATAGAACAAAACCAAGGACTTGAAGAAGTGAAAGCATTGTTGTCTCATAAAACCACTTTATTAAGTGGCCATAGTGGGGTAGGCAAGTCTACATTTATCAATCATTTGTTTCCGCAGTTCAATTTAAGAACACAAGAAGTGAGTGATTGGAGTGGGAAGGGATTACACACGACCACATTTGCAGAAATGTTCGACATTGATGCAGACACCCATATCATTGATACGCCCGGTGTACGTGAATTGGGGATTGTAGACATCAGCAAATCGGAGCTCTCGCATTATTTTCCGGAGATGCGCCAACTTTTGAATGATTGCCAATTTAACAATTGCATGCATATCAACGAACCTGGTTGTGCGGTGAAACAACAGGTAGGCATCGGCTCTGTATCCGAAGACAGATACGTGAGTTACTTAACCATCTTAGATACGATGGAGGATAAGAAATACTAATTATTGTTTTAGAAAATTGTTGTGGTTATAATCCTTAAACCAAGAGGCATATTGTACATAGTTATTGGCAATGCGATCAATTTCACCATGCACCATATCGGGCGATAAATCTTTGACTTTTTTAGCAGGCACACCAGCATAAATAGTACCCGATTCAACCACCGTACCTTCTAATAATACAGCGCCCGCCGCAATGATGGCATTGGAGTGGATGACACAACGATCCATTACGATGGATCCCATACCAATTAGTACATCATCATGAATGGTGCAGCCATGCACCAAGGCATTGTGCCCAATGGACACCCGATTGCCAATGACCGTAGGATTTTTTTGATAAGTGCAATGAATCACAGCCCCGTCTTGAATATTGACTTTGTTGCCAATTTTTATAAAATGCACATCGCCACGAATCACCGTGTTAAACCATACACTGCACTCATCGCCCATGACCACATCGCCCACAATGGTGGCATTGGGTGCAATAAAACAATCGGCACCCATTTGCGGGTGTTTGCCAAGTACAGGTAAAATCGTTGCCATAGTATAATTTGGAATGAAGATATTAATTATCGGCAATCTTATTATAAGTTTGGGCTCAGATGAACCAACGGCAATTATTTTTAGACCATGTAGCACAAACTTCTCCCAAACCCATTGGCATTGAAATGGCCAGTGCAGCAGGGGTGTGGCTGACTGATACCAATGGCAAACAATATATTGACGGGATTTCAGGCTTTAGTGTGTGTAATATTGGGCACAGCCATCCCGCTGTAGTTAAAGCGGTGCAAGATCAAGCAGCTGCTTATATGCATGTGATTGTGTACGGCGAATTTATAGAACAGCCGCAGGTGGCGTATGCAACTTTGTTGACCAATCATTTACCCGACTCACTTAACTGTGTGTATTTTACCAATAGTGGGGCAGAAGCAACAGAAGGCGCCATGAAATTGGCCAAGCGCATTACCAACCGCACCAAAATCATTGCAGCCAACAAGTCTTATCATGGCAGTACACAGGGGGCACTCAGCGTGATGGGCGATGAATATTTTAGACAAGCATTCAGACCCTTGTTGCCCGATGTATACCATTATGATTATGGATCCGATGCATTGATCAACGCGATTGATTCAACCACGGCCTGCGTCATCATAGAAACGGTGCAAGCAGAAAGCGGTGTAACAGCTCCTACCGAAACATGGATGCAAGCTTTGCGCGCAAAGTGCAATCAACATTGCGTGTTGTTGATTTTAGATGAAATACAAGCAGGCTTTGGCCGAACAGGCAGTTTATGGGCTTTTGAACAATATGGCATTGTGCCCGATATTTTGTTGTTGGGCAAGGCATTGGGGGGAGGCATGCCGCTGGGCGCATTCATTGCCGACCGACGATTGATGCAAACTTTAACCTATGCACCCGTGCTAGGCCATATCACTACATTTGGCGGACATCCCGTGTCATGTGCAGCAGGCAAAGCAGCGTTTGAACTGCTGTTGGCGCATCCCGAATGGGTCAACGATATTCCGAGCAAAGCAGCTATTTTAAAAACACGTTTACAACATCCATCAATTGTTTCAGTGAATTGTTATGGATTATGGATGAGTGTACAATTTGCAACAGATACTCTTGCACAGTCAATAGCACATGCATGTATTCAACATGGATTGGTCACCGATTGGTTTTTATTTGCACCAGACAGAATCAGAATAGCGCCTCCATTAACCATTACAGAAGCCGAGCTGCATCAGCTTTGTGATATTGTTTTGAGGAGTATTGACCTTCAGTGAAAATAATCATTGAATTATTTCCATATATCATTTTTCTTACTTATATTCACTATACCCCAATTGTTGAACATACCCCCTCAAAATTTGCAGTTAGTAAACTACTGACCCTGCAAACTTTTGCTTGGGAGTCAGGTGGCGGCGCTTTGAAATGGCTTTTGCGCTAATCAACATGAGAATCAAGTATAAATACCCTTGCTGTGTTGCTCTAGATTGGTTTACTTGATGACATGATAACCGTTGACTTAAAACCATTTTTTTACAAGGGAAGTGAATTCATTAGTATCCATGGACCTGATACCCTGCATTATAAGACAAGTATTAAACAAATTTCAGGTATCTATTGGCAACACCAAGAAGGTTTTTGGTACATGAAATGTACAAGGGAGGCTTTTGAACAGTTTAAACTACAAACGAAACATTTATTTTCATTAAATACTAATGAACTCAAACAATACCTTGAACAAAGAAAAGCTATCAGCCTTGATCAGAAGAAACCCATCAAAAGAGTAACAGCTCTGCAATTGGTAAAGTTTCCTTTGTGCCCTTCTAATATTTTAGCGTACGAAGCCATGAAGAATAAGCTAATTGTAAAGGGTTATAGCCCCAATACAATTAAAAACTATTTGTATGAGTTTCAGTTATTATTGCGCTTGCTAAAAGAACGATCTATAAACGATTTGGAAAAAGATCATATACAATCTTATTTATTGTGGTTACTGAAAGAGCAAGGCTGTAGTGAAACTAAAGTGCATACAACTGTTAATGCCATCAAATTTTATTTTGAGCAAGTTATTGATCGACAAAAAGTGGTGTATGATTTACCTAGACCAAAGAAGCCATTCAAGTTACCGTCTATTTTAGCAGCAGAAGAAATTATTCAACTCATTCTTAGTGTAAAAAATTTAAAACATAAAACCCTTTTAATGACAGGATATTCATCTGGACTTAGGGTAAGTGAGATCATACATTTGAAAATGACTGATATTGATAGCAAGCGTATGATGATGCATTTAAGAGGCGCAAAGGGGAAAAAAGATCGGATGGTGCCACTATCAAATATGCTGCTTAATACTTTAAGAAGTTATTATTTGGCTTACAAACCAAAAGTATATGTTTTTGAAAGCCATTTTGGTGAGATGTATAGCGCTAGAAGTGCCCAAAAGATTTTACAAGATGCCAAAAAAGCAGCAGGGATTTATAAACAAGGCGGTATTCATATGCTGCGTCATAGTTATGCAACCCATTTGATGGAATCTGGAACTGATATTAGAATCATACAAAATCTGCTAGGGCATAATAGTATCAGGACTACCATGTTATATACCCATGTAAGCAATAAGGACTTGGCTAAAGTTGAAAGTCCATTAGATAAATTGAAATGGTAACCAATTTTTTTAAACTTCGTTTTTTAAGTAGTTCTATGCGTAAAACGAGTAGACAATTTCAAACAAACCAATCAAACACAACCCAAATTCCGCAATCTTTTACTTTGACAGATTTAATTTGGGGATTAGATATGCGTATAAATTATGCGTATTTTTAAGTGTTAGCGGTAATTATACAAAAGACACATCAGAAAAAGGTATGACTGACAAACCCAAGCTATTAATTTACGAAGAACAGACTTTCAAAGTTGGTGAAGATACATTCATTGACAGTACAGCAGAAAACAACAATGCAGTAGTATTTGAAGACAATTGTGAAACTGGTTATTTTTACGCAGTAGACAGAAATGACAACTTGAAAGTTTTAGACGGGCTTCATATTTATGATGTATCAAACGTGACAGAAAAGCACAAAACTTCGATTTTAAAAATCCTTTGGACAGAAGACGAATCAAAGGCTTTTCTTTCTATAAATAATTGTTACCAAGCTGTATTTGACTTTAAAAATAAAGCTGGGTATTGTAGAAATGGGTTTCCTGAAACAAATAATTCGTGGACAAAAATAAAAGAGCGTAAGCTAACAGACACATTAATTGACGATTTATCAAAAAACAAATAACTACCGCTAACACACGTTTGGCGCAATGGGAGCTAAAGTGCTTAATTGAAAGTTTGTGCTTCTATTGTAAATTCGTGCTGGCAGACAATTTTGTTTTCCAAAATCCCCCACTGCGCCAAGCGTGGGAACGTTAGCGGTTATTTTAGAACGACACAACAGAATCAATGAGCTTAAAAGGACAAACGGTAAGAATAATTTTAAGTGAACCTTGGGATTGGGAAGAAAATCTGTTTGGGACAATTCTTTCTGACCGTGGCGGGGACAGACTTTTGGTCAAACTAACAAAACCATTGACAAGCAGAAAATTTACAAGTGATTTGCTTGAACTTAAACCAAGATATGAAAAGACAACTTTTAAAGCTCTTGCACAGTATTATTCGGTGACAGTTGGTGGCGGACTAGTGACAGAAAAATCTGACGATTTTGATTACATAATTATTGGTAGTGTGACATTTGACTAAAAAATGACAGAAAACGAATTGAAACATAGAATTGAAAATGCCATTGTTTTACTAACAGACGGACACCCATTTAAAGTAGGCGATTTAACTTTTGGGACAAAGGACAATTCTCATTTTTCAGTAACAGGCTGGACAATTTGCAATGACTTAAAAAACTTGACTAGACAGAAGGCATTAGATGAAATGAACGAAACGAAATCTTTGTTCAAAAAAATGACTTCTATTTCGCCAGAACTTACTGACTTCATTAAAGACAGAAAAGTTCAATATTGTTTAGGTTATGATTATGGTATGGGTGGACTTGAAATTTGCAGTGAAATTGACGGACAAATTAAATGGGTAACAGAATTGGAGAAATAAAAACAACCGCTAACATCGGTTTGGCAATATGGCGGATGAAGTTCTTCTATGAAACATTTGTGCAAGGTTCGACATCAGTAATTCTATTGAACATTTGTGCTAAAATTCCGCCACATCGCCAAGCCGAAAGACGTTATGCCCAATTTTAAATGACAGCAACAACAGACATAGAAATTAAAGAATTACTT
>JAIXYL010000106.1 GCA_027490265.1 Sediminibacterium sp. | reverse complement strand
TAAAGGGGAAGCCTGCCTTTTTAAATACCCCATTTAATACTGCTGGAGAAAAAGTATACATGATTGGTCACCAGGATGGAAGCTTTCCAGATTTAGGATGGCACGTGAAAGATGAAATGGGCGGTATCTGGCATCATCCAATCAAATTAATGGATGGCTTTGAAGCAAGCATAACCATTAGCGATAAAACACATTTGCTGAATAAAGCAGACCTGTTTGTCAATTATCCATTTGGGAATAAACATGTTTTTAAAACGGATTTAGCTCCCATCAGTATAGAAAGGTATCAATTTGTTCCTGATCAACTAAGTGGAATATATATTGAATATGCTATTAGAAATAATAGTAAAATGCATCTACCCATTAAGTTGACAATTAAAGCAATATCCAATTTAATGCCTGTATGGTTGGGTGAAAGAACTGGCATGGTTAATGGTAAAGATATTCCCTATTATGACCCTAGTCATAATAGATGGTTGGTTAAAGATTCATTGAATCCTTGGTATGTAGTATATGGGTCAAATATAAAAGGTCATGAAAGTGATCAAATCATGGTAAAGGCTAATAAACCCAACACCAGTATTACAAGCACCGATTATTATATTGTACTTAATCCGAACGAAGTATATCGTTTCCCTTTGATGATAACTGGGTCTGCTAAATCTCAACAAAATGCTTTAGCGGCTTATGAAACCTTACAAAATTCTGCCAGCACTTTATTGGCAAAAAAGAAAGCGCGATTGAATGCTTTGAAAGCTAAATCTATGCTCACATTAAATGACCAATCATTAGCCAATACTTTTGAATGGCTTAAGTACAATAGTGATTGGTTAACATTAAATGTGGCAGGTATGGGAAAGGGCATTGTGGCAGGATTACCAGATTATCCTTGGTGGTTCGGCGGTGATATGGTGTATACTTTGAAGGGATTAATTGCAATGGGAAGAAAAGATTTGGTATATAGTACAATAGATTTGGTTCATCGTATTTCTGAGAAGCATAATGGAAATGGCAGAATTGTACATGAGGTATCTACTAATGGCGCCGTTTTTAATCCTGGCAATGTTAACGAAACACCACAGTTTGTTTCCTTAATATGGGATGTGTTTTGTTGGACAGGCGATCAAGTTTTTTTACAGAAATATTTTCCTACCATCGTTAAAGGTTTGAATTGGGTACTAAATGAAAATGATGCAGACAAAAATTTATTACCTGATGGACCAGGCATGATGGAAATTCATGGACTGAATTCAGAGATGATAGACGTTGCATCTTATACGCAAAAAGCTTTTGCTGATGCGGCTAAAATGGCTAAATGGCTTAAGAAAAATAAATTAGCCAATGATTATCAACAAAAAGCAGATCAACTTAAGGATAAAATAAACAAACAGTTTTGGGTAGAGCAAGAACAGTCTTATGCTGATTTTATTGCTACAAAAGTACAAGCCTTACACTTAATTGAAGATGCCATTGTAAGGGCAGATACATTAAAGAATGAGTGGGCAGTAAAAACATTGAAACAAAAAAAACAAATGACTTTGTCTGATTCATTAAACCTGAACAAAGGATTTGTGATGCATCATAATTGGGTAGTGAATACGCCTTTAGAAACCGGCATTGCCGATAAGGATAAAGCTATAAAAGCGTTAAACACCGCTAAAAAGTTTACCAATGGTTTTGGCATGTATGTTACAGGCATTGATAAAAACGAAAAGAGAGATGAAAAAGACTATTCTTATGCTGCAAGTGTAGGCAAAAATGAGTTCACGTATACAGGAACGGTCATGACATTACCTACTGCAGTACAAATTATCGCAGAGAATAATTATGGAAGACCAGATGACGCATTTGAATTATTGAAGAGAGTGAATAAAACATTTGGTTATGCATTGCCAGGCTCTATGTATGAAGTGTCTCCTGATTACGGAATGATGACGCAGGCTTGGAATGTATATGCTTATGGGGAACCAATTGTCAAACAATTTTTTGGTATTCGCCCTCAGGCATTTAAAAAGCAATTAAAACTATCGCCCTCATTGCCAACGGCATTAACAAATGGTCAATTAGACAATGTAATCATGGGAGACAATAGTGTTTCAGTAGGCTTTAAAAAAACAAGCAACACAACCACTTATACCATAACACAGAGGGCTGATGATTGGACGATTCTTTTTGAGCAACCAACAGGGAAGTATAAAAGATGGATGTTAAATGGAAAGCGAATTAAGCCAATACAAAAAGATGATATCTCATATATCCGCATTGCGAATGCATCAGCAAAAATTACATTAACCAATTAATATTGGTTATTGCTTGTATCTAAATGTATAATGTTTCTGATAACTTTTATAGGGTTTATCAATCCGTCTAAATGATTGTTTCACAAAGGTTTTTACAAATACTGGTTGATTATATTGATTATACGTGTAGCTAATACGATATATTTCATCTATCGATGAATTAAAATCCTCTGTACTGGTCTCCAGTGTCAACGCATTATTTTGATTCATAAAATACCAACAAAAGGCAATATTACCATATCGTCCATCCGTAGTAACGGATAGTTTCTCATTCGCCAATGCATTCTTTATATTCAATAGATTCAATGGGTTGACCATTTGATCGTATTTTTCATATTTATAAAAACTACGGTCTCTGCCACTTCTGCCATAATCATGTTCAGAAATGTCGTCACTGATATTGCGTGTTGAATCATCTTTGTAAAAATTATCTAAATAAATATCACTATCACTATATTCATCATCTTTTTTGCTAGGGATTTTTACTCTGGTTTCGATGCTACTTTCACTATTGCTTACTGTTCCAATATATTTTAATGTCCATGCTTGCGTGCGATTATCTAAATATAATGTGCTGTCGCCAACAAGCTGACCATTTTGGTATAAAAAATACTGGTGCTCATTTAAAACCAAATTCCATTTGTTACCCTTTACATCAAAATCGAACAGAACCAACTTTCTTGAAATTGGGTCCAAGTCCGTTCCATTATATTGAAAAGATTGTTTTTCAATAATTTGCTCAATAGAATTGTTGATTTGTTTTTTTATAATACTAATGACCCGTTTATGTTGATCATATTCAAAAAGCAATTGATTGAAACGTCCTTTAATCGTGTCACTGGTAATGCTTTCTATTAATGGGAGCGCTTTTGCAGAACCTGATTTAGATTGAGCAGAGGTAAATATTGGAATGATGATCAACAGCGTTAAAATATTTTTCATATATGGATGAATCTTATAATTATAGGTACTTAAGTGTAAAACGTTTATTGACTTCTGTACCATTGTTAATCTGAACTTTAATATAAACAGGTAGTTTATATTGATTGTATGTATACTTTAAACGAACAGTGGTATCTCGGTCAGAACTTTGTTCATCAAATGTTATGATATAATTTAGAACATTGTTTTGGTTGACAAAATAAAAGCTCATTATATCTGTGCCTTCTTCATTAGTATGAAAGGTTATTTTCTCATTACTCAACAATTGTGCAATGTTTAGTTGGTTTAACGGATTTATTTTTGAGTCGTAGGTTGAAAACGTATAGTATGCGCCATCTCTACCTCTGTTGCCATACCGATGTTCCTTTGCTTCATAATTAATATTTAATTGATCTTCTAAATTTAATTGTTCCCTATAGACATTGGGGGCAGAGTAAGGTGGGCTAAAATCATTTTCATGATAAACTTTTTTATTGGTTTGGTGAAATTTGCCGATTCTCGTGTCAAACTTTTCTTTTCTCCAATCCCATTTTTGTTCATTTTTTTCATTAAATACCACTAAAACACTGTCTCCAATTCGATGGCCATTTTCCATTAAATAGTAGTTTTCCCAATATGAACGAAGTGTCCATTGATTGGTTTTTTTACTTTGTATATACACAAGATCTTTTCTTACAAAAGGAAGTGTTGCAGTATCTTGGTATTCAAATGTTTGTTTTTCTTGAATTGATTCAGCTGAAAAGTTTCCAATTTTATATGTAATGCCAATTACTCTATTGCGCTGATCATAACTGAACACGACTTTGCGATATTTTCCTTTAACCGTATCACTTGTAATACTTTGTATCAAGAGTGGTTTTTTCGATACCCTTTTGTTTGATTGAGCCTTTAGAAGAAATGGAAAAATGGTAAGTAAAAGAATTAGTTTGCTCATGTTGTTTTTTAATATTATTGGTACCTAAATGTAATATGTGTTTCTTGTTTACTGTACAACTTGTCATTATATTTAAAAATATATTTCATTTGTGCTTTAGCAAAAATGGGTTGTTTGAATTGATTATATCTATAGCTTAAATTAAAAACTTGTTTAAATGGGGAACTTTGGTCGTTCACTGTTGTGAAATAATTTACTGGATTATTTCGATTAACAAAATACCAATTGAAATCTACATTTCCGTAATTCCCTCCTCTAAAGATTTTCCAATCCGTATTGTGGTTGAAATCATTTACTCCATCATAAAGACATATTTTTTCGTTCCCCAAGATGGTAGCAATATTTAAATCTTTAAGTGGATTTAACATTGAATCAAATTTTGTAAAACTATAGTAAGAGCTACCACCGCCATGATTTGCATATAGGTGCTCAGAAGAATCATAACGAATATTTGATTGGGATGTTAATTTAAATTTATCCATATATATATTTCTGTAATCATCCATAGGGTCATTACCGGGTTTCATTAAATCCATCTCATGATAAATCTCTTGGCTTGTTTGTATTAAAAAGCCAATTCTTTTTTTGACTTTTTCATCCCATTTTTCAATATCATCATCTCTTTCTAAAATCAAAGTACTGTCGCCAATTCTTTGTCCATTTTTATATAAAAAATACTGTTGTGCAGTTGATGCTAAATACCATTTTTTTCTACCAGCATTATATTCATAAGCTTCAATTTTTCGCAAAAAAGGTTCCTGTGCACTGCCTATATATTCAAAGCTTTGTTGTCTGATTATTTGGTCAACTTTCATTTTCTTTTTTTGCTTACCGCTTATAAGTTTACATTCTGTATTGGTGATAGCAATTACTCTATTGCTTTGATCATAAGAGAACAATACTTGATAATACTTACCATTAACGGTATCACTTGTTATACTCTCAATTAATGGCGGTTTTTTTGATTGAGCTATTGCGATGAATGGAATAAATATAAGCAGTAATAATAGTCTTTTCATGTAGGTATTGGGAGTTATTTTTTATATCTATATGTATACCTCTTTTGATATTTTCTATAAAAGATACCTTCCTTTCTAGTTTCTTCCTTAACTCGAGCTATTGCGAATATGGGTTGTTTGTATTGATTATAAAAATAGCGGAAGCTGTAAATCTGCTTGAAAGGCGAACTCCTCTCATCGGTGCTAATACTTAAGTTCAAAAAATTATTCTGGTTTAAAAAATACCAAGAAATAACAGTGTTACTGTATTTTCCGTTTGAAGTAAGCGATATTTTTTCATCTGCCAATGCACTAGCAATATTTAGTTGTTTCAATGGGTTCAACATCTTATCATACTTTGTAAAAGTATAATAAGATCCATTGGTTTCTTTCCCTATTGTCCATTCAGAAGTTTCGGAGCTTACATTAGATTGAGAAGTTAGTTCGAATTCATCAATATAATATTGGATACCTCCATTTGGTTCATTGTATGGTATTGATAGATCTAATTCACTATAAATGCGCTCACTTGTATGAATTTGTTTATATCTATTTTTTGGTTTCGAATCTTTCTTTTCATCATCATTATACAAAGTACTATCATAAACTCGCTTTCCATCTTTAAATAAAAAATTTTCAACGTAAGCTATATCTAAATACCATTCCTTATTTTTATCGTCAAATTTATATAAAGCAAATTTTCTAGCAAAAGGTACAGTTGAATCGCCTTTATATTCAAATTCTTGTTTTTCAGTAATTTGTTCAACTTGTTTATTTATTTTGTTCGAATCAGTTGTTATGATTATTTCCTTTTTGGTTATGCTAATTACTCTATTCCGTTTATCATAAGAAAAAGATAATTGATTAAATTTTCCATCAACAGTGTCACTCGTAATGCTTTCGATCAATGAAGACTTTGCAGATTTTTTTTTTGGCGTTTGAGCGAATGTGATGAACGGAATGATTGCAAATAGGTATAGTATACTTTTCATTACTTGATGTGTCATTTTTTATATTTAAAGGTGAACCTTTGTTGGTAGTCTCTAACGAATTGTCCTCCCTTATTAAATGATTGATTAACCTGCGCTTTTGCGTGTATTGGTTGTTTAAACTGATTGTAAGTATAATTAAATTTGAAAGTGTATTTATAATGTTGTGTTTGCTCATCGGTTGTTACCGAATATTCAGTGTAATTATTCTGGTTAACATAATACCAGCTAACATCCGTTTTGCCGTATTGCCCACCATTTTGGGAGGGTATTTTTTCGTTAGCCAACGCATCAGCAATATTTAACTGTTTCAAAGGATTGATCATTGTATCAAAGGATGCAAAATTATAGTAGGAGGCATCATTGCTTCTGTTGGCATATCTATAACTAGAATGATCTGATGCAATATTATTTTCTGGTGTTAGCGTCAATTGATCAGCGTAAATATTTGGTGGACTGTATGGCTTTGTTAAATCAATTTTATAATGAATATTGACAGTTGATTGTTCCAATTTTCCGATTCTTTTTTGTGATGCTTCTTTTTCCCAATTCCAATTAAGCTCATTACTGATGTTGACATAAAACAAAGTACTATCACCAATTCTTTGGTTATTGTTGTATAAAAAATATTGCTGCTCTACAGATTTTAGTAAAATAATTGGACGATTATTGTCGTCATTGGTATGTTGGTAGTAATTAGTTTTTCGAGAAAATGGCATTATAGCAGACCCTTGGTATTCAAACAATTGCTCTTTAATTTTTCTTTCATCAATTGTTTGAATAGGTTTTGTTTGAATCTTTATTTGTTTATTGGTAATACGTATGACTCTACGATTCTTATCATACAAAAAAGATACCTGATAAAAAAGACCATTCACCGTATCACTTGAAATACTTTCAATTAAGGGTGGGGTTTTTGAAACAGCCTTCTTTGTTTGTGCAAATACAATAAATGGAAATAGTGCAAATAAACTGAGTATAGATTTCATCTTGGTGGGAAGTAATTTTTTGAAATATACTAAAATGATGCTACGATTGTCTCATGCATCTGCTTGTTCATTCAAGTAACTTTTGTGTTTTTAAAAAACAAACCCTCGCAGCTTTGGCTACGAGGGTTTGTGGTCTCGCCAAGAATCGAACTTGGATCTAGTGTTTAGGAAACGCCTATTCTATCCATTGAACTACGAGACCATGACGCTATGGTTCCTAATTTGGGATAGCATCGGCGCAAAACTACTCGTTTTAATTCTTTTGAACAGTTAGTACGGTAAATTTTATTTGCACCTATTTGCCTGGTAATACAAAGGAAACGGTACTGCTTGGTTGATTGCTTAAACTTGGAAATACAACAGAATTCGTTAACGGATTGGTGTATTGGTCAGCTAAGAAACTATCGCCATAGCCTTTTACATAAATGGTTTGCCCCTTTTTAAAGCCAAGACTTTCAAAGAATGATGTGGTTAAATTGTAGTCATTCATTTGAGCGCTGGCACCATTGGTTTTGATTTTTACTTCTGCTAGATAATTGCTCATGCTAACATTTGCATTATCGCTAAAAAATAAGCGGACAAATTTGTCTTTACCAGATGGGTTATTAAAAATTGGGTCAATGTGCACACCCGATACGCCCACAGCTTGTATAGTGCCGCTAAAAGGGGTTACAATTAAGTTGGTGATGGCAATGGTTGAATTCACCGCCATTGATTCACTCTTTGAAATTACAGTGGTAGCATGATTGGTTGCAGCATGATAAAGCCCCATGATTTTGCCAGTACCATATCCTTCTTTTGCATAGCTGATATCATAGGTGCCGTATGGAATACTGTCCAATGTCCATTTTCCATCAGGGCCAGTTTTTGTTTTTACTGTACTATTGTCTATGCTGACTGTTACGCCACTCATATCGGGTTGGCGATTGCCATCTTCATCATACAAAACAATTAGGCCTTGAATATTGGCTCTATTTTGTTGTGCCAAAATTAAATTGGGAACTGTAATGCTGTTGTTGCTGCTGTCTTTGCTACATCCAATGTATAGGATGATTAAAAGCACAATGACTTTTTTCATAATAGTTAATTGTTTAATAAGTAAATTAAGCAATTTCTACTTGAATTTTAAATTATCAGATTTTAAAATATGGATTGCCTAATATTTTATATCAGCGTGGATGGTTCGCAACAAGGCCTGCCTATGTTCGATTAATTGATATCGCCTATCTTTGCCCCCCTAAATAAAATACATGAAGTTTTATAATACCATTATTAAGTATCGTTTTTGGTTAAGCCTTTTAGTGTTGGTGGCTGCAGTGGGGGTAAATATTTCCAGTGGTTTCTGGCCATCATTTTTCCTTTATTTCATTGGGGTGATTGGATTAGCCAGTCATTTCTTTATTGGCCCTTTGCGCTTGATTCAAGAACCCATGGAAAAAGGCGATATGGATGAAGTGGAGCGCATTCTGAATACCGTTTGGTATCCCAACTTATTGTACAAGCCTGTACGGTCTACTTATTATACCATCAAGGGTAATATGGCCATGATGAAACAAGATTTTGACAGTGCTGAAAAGCATTTGAAGAAGAGTTCTGAACTAGGGGCGCCCATGCCTGAAGCTGAAGGTGCCAATAAGTTACAACTTGGCATGATGTGTATGCAAAGAGGGGATCTTAAGCAAGGTGAAAGCTATATCAGAGCTGCAATAAGAGCAGGTATTGCCGATAAAGAAAGTGAAGCCGTGGCCTATATCAGCATGTGTCAGATCTTTATGAATAAGCGTGAGTTTAGAGCTGCCAAAGATTATTTTAGAAAAGCCAAAGCTTGTAAGCCTACTACGAAGCAAGTGGTAGATCAAATTAAAGAAGTTGAGAAATATATTTCTCGCATGCCGGGTTAATCATGTTGCATATTCAACATATTACTACAATGGGTGCCGAGCTAGAAACAGCCCGGCATTTGTTTAATGCCTATGCCAAAGAACTCGCTGTAGACCTTTGTTTTCAAAGCTTTGAAGCTGAATTGGCTGATCCTTTGAAAAAGTATGGACCCCCCAATGGCAGCCTTTTATTGGCTTACTATAATGGGGAAGCAGTTGGTACTGTGGCTTTGCAACCCTTGTCTGAAGCTGGTGTTTGCGAAATGAAACGATTGTATGTGGATCCTGCTTTTCGCCAACATAAAATAGGCGATGCCTTGGTTGCCGCCATCATCAAAGCAGCCAAAGCATTGGGTTACACAACCATGAAATTAGATACACTCGAAAGATTACAAGCAGCCATTCAGCTATACCTTAAACATGGCTTCCTAATCACCACGGCATACTACCACAATCCTTTGCCAGAAGTGGTTTACATGGAAAAGCAGTTAGGTTAAATCCCTCAATAAACCTTCTATCACAGATGGAAAATGTGCATGTTCTAGTGCATGAATTTTATTGGCCAATATGGTTGGGGAATCTGTTGGTTCAATGGGGCATTTGGCCTGAAAAATAATGGCGCCCTCGTCGTAATTGGCATTCACATAATGAATTGAAATACCACTTTCAATTTCCCCTGCTGCAATCACTGCCTCATGCACGTGCATGCCATACATGCCTTTCCCACCATATTTAGGCAGCAATGCTGGATGAATATTGATGATGCGATTGGGATAAGCTTCAATGAGGTTTAAAGGAATTTTCCAAAGAAAACCTGCTAATACAACAAAATCAATGCCTGCTGATTTTAATGCTGCTACACAATCGGCCGTTTCGTAAAATTGGTGCCGATTTATAATCAGTGTGTTTAAATGATTGGCGGCTGCAATCCCCAAAACCCCTGCATCTTTTTTATTTGAAACAATAAGGTGGATTTTAACCGCCGAGTGACCAGCAAAATGTTCAATGATTTTAGCAGCATTGGAGCCTGCTCCAGAAGCAAAAATGGCCAGCTTGAGCATTAGGATGTTTTTTTGGTCATTTTATCTTTGATTCTTCCTAAGTAGCGCTTAAAAAAGCTGAACTGTCCAAAAGGAATGCTCACCATTAACACACAGAAAGGCCATAGAATCGTTACCAGTATAATGTATAGCGCAAAATAAACAATGTCTTTATCTAGCTGAAGAAGGCCCAACAATTGTCTTCCAAGGTAACCGCATAAACTGCCGCCCAATGCAAATGTGGTGAATATAAGAGTAAACTGAAGCCAGCTTACTTGCCATTTGTTTTTTAAACGTTGAAGCATGGCTGCAAAAGTGCTTTAAAAAATTCATTTCATGACAATTCAGCGCATTCATTTTGTTAAACCAATTGGAATTTAAGTACCATAAGGATAAAAAAAATTTTTACCGATTGAGTAATTGTCACAATCGTATCATATTTTTGCCCCCGATTACGGATATTTTTCCACACAAGAACCATCGTTGTGCATATGATATTGTCTAGATCCATAGCAAAAGCCAGCATTGCCGCTTTTTTATTTTCTGTGAGTATTTGTTTCAGTGTAGCCGCCAATGCCCAGGACGGTAAAGCGTTATTTAGCGCTAATTGTGCGTCTTGTCATGCGCCACACAAGAAACTAACCGGTCCTGCTTTAGCAGGTGTTGAAGCACGTTGGTCCAGTAAAGAGAACCTTTACTCATGGATCAGAAACAGTGCCGCCTTCTTAAAAACTGGCGACGCATATGCCAATAACTTGTTCAATGAGTACAATAAAGTGGCTATGAACGCTTTTCCTACGTTGAAAGACGCGGAAATCGATGCCATTTTAGCCTATGTAAACAGTGTGCCTGATCCTTCAAAAGCACCAGTTGGCGCTGGCGAAGGCGCTGCAGCTGCTGCGAATGTTGAGGCTGACAACTCTTTATTATTCGGTATTTTAACCTTGATCCTAGCTGTTGTGGCTTTGATCATGTTACAAGTAAACTCTAACCTTAAGAAATTAGCCGACGATAAAACTGGTCAACCAGCTTTAGAGCCAATTCCATTCTGGAGAAATAAAGCTTACATCGCTATGGTAACCGTTGTATTGTTTGTGGTTGGCGGTTATTTAACCACAAAAGGTGCGATGGCTTATGGTAGAAGCCAAGATTATCAACCAGAACAGCCGATTTACTACTCACACGCTGTGCACGCTGGTACCAACCAAATTAACTGTCAATACTGTCATACTGGTGCTGCTCAAGGTAAGCAAGCCACCATCCCTTCTGTAAACGTTTGTATGAACTGTCACCAAGCCATCAATGAGTACAAAGGCGAGAAAATGTACAATGAAGCTGGCGAAGAAGTAGACGGTACTGCAGAAATCAAGAAATTATACAAATACGCAGGTTTTGAAGAGGGCAAACCTTGGGATCCAAGCAAAGCCAAGCCAATTGAGTGGGTGCGCATCCACAATTTACCTGACCACGTTTATTTTAACCATGCTCAGCACGTAAAAGCGGGTCAAGTTGCTTGTCAGACCTGTCATGGTGAAATCCAAAAAATGGGTGAAGTGAAGCAATTCAGCGACCTCAGCATGGGATGGTGCGTAAACTGTCACCGTGAAACCAAAGTACAGTTTAAAGACAATGGTTTCTACAGTATTTACGAGAAATACCATGCCGATTTAAAGAGTGGAAAAATTGATAGCACTAAGGGCATTACTGTTGAAAAGATTGGTGGTACCGAGTGTCAAAAATGTCACTACTAGTTTTGATCAAATTAAAAGGGTTGTTTTAAATATATCATTCGAACGTGGAATCCGTTCAACGGAGTCCAACTGTTAATCAATAATTATGGAGCAAAAAAAGCACTGGCAAAGTTTTGGAGAGCTGAATCAGTCTGCAGCGTTTAACAAGGATGTAAAAGACGAATTCAATGAAGAACTACCAATGGTAGAAGACGAAAGCAAAAGCTTTCTTGAAGCAAAAGCACCTCGTCGTGACTTCTTGAAATATCTTGGTTTCAGCACTGCAGCCGCAGCGGCAGCAGCAAGCTGTGAAATGCCTGTAAAAAAGGCCATTCCATTTGCCAATAAGCCTGAAGACGTTGTGCCTGGTATTTCAAAATACTACGCCACCACTTATGTACAAGACGGAGATACGGTGAGTATCTTGGCGAAAGTACGTGATGGTCGTCCCATAAAAATTGAAGGAAACGATCTTTGTCCAATTACCAAAGGCGGTACATCTGCTCGTGTTCAAGCATCTGTATTGGATTTGTACGATACGTCTCGTTTGCGTTTCCCTACCATTGATGGTAAGGAAGTAACTTTTGAAGCAGCCGACAAAGCGATTGCAGCTCAAATGGGGGGTAATATGGTGATCTTAACCAGCACCATCAATTCACCTTCTACTAAAGCAGTAATTGCGCAGTTTTTAGCTAAATACCCAGGTAGCAAGCACGTTACTTACGATGCGGTTTCATACAGTGCCATGTTATTGGCGAATGAAGCTACTTATGGTGTTCGTGGCATTCCTTCATATCATTTTGAGAATGCAAAAGCCATTGTAAGCTTAGGCGCAGATTTCTTAGGTACATGGTTAAATCCTGTTGAATTCTCTAAGCAATACGCTACTGGTAAAAAATTAGACGAGAAGAATCCTAGCATGAGCAAGCATATTCATTTTGAATCTGTGGCTTCATTAACTGGATCTAACGCTGATGAAAAATATTTACACCGTCCATCTGAAACCCTTGCAATTGCTGCTGCTTTATTGAGTGCAGTCAACGGTACTGGGGTTGCAGGCATAACAGATGCTAAACTTAAAGCAGGCATTGAAGCTGCTGCCAAAGCATTGAATGCACACAAGGGCGCTGCGCTAGTAGTTGCTGGCAGCAATGATGTAAATGTTCAAATCATTGTCAATGCAATCAATAACGCCGTAGGTGCAGGTGGTAATACCATCAACTGGGGCGTTTTATTAAATACAAGAGCTGGTGTTGATGCAGATTTTGCTCAACTAGTAGCTGATATGAATGCAGGATCTGTTGGAACTTTATTGATTCATGGTGCAAACCCTGCTTACAGCTGGTTTGCTGCTGATCAATTTAAAGCTGGTTTAGCTAAAGTGAAAACCACTGTATCATTTGCAGGTAAAGTAGACGAAACCGCTGAATTATGTAAGTTCGTTTTACCTGACAATCATTTCTTAGAAAGCTGGGGTGATGCAGAAGCAAAAACTGGTCACTTCTCTTTTATTCAACCTACTATTTATCCTTTATTTAAAACACGCCAGTGGCAAGACAGTCTTTTAAAATGGAGTGGTGCTACTGAAGATTATTTAGCTTATTTAAAGAATTTCTGGTCTGCTAAATTAGGTGGTGTAAATGGTTGGGATAAAGCTTTACAAGATGGAGTAGTAGCATTAGGTGAATCAGCTAAATCAGCTGGAAGCTTTAATGGTGCTGCTGTTGCAGGTGCATTAGCTGCGGTTTCTTCTGCTAAAAAAGGCGGTAAAGTAGAATTAGTTTTATATGAAAAAGTAGGTATTGGTGCTGGTCAAGGTGCAAGTAACCCTTGGTTACAAGAATTGCCAGATCCAGTTACCAGAGCTACTTGGGACAACTATTTGATTGTGTCTCCTGCGATGGCGAAATCTTTATTAAACATCGACATCAGCAATGGTGGTCAAGCCGATGCGTATGAAGTAAACCCTCCTAAAAAAGTAGTTAAAGTAACGGTTGGACAAAAATCTATTGAATTACCTGCTTTAATTATTCCAGGTACCCATCCTGAAACAGTTGGTATTGCTGTAGGATACGGTCGCAGTGAAAAAGTTGGTAAATCTGCTGCAGGCGTTGGTAAGAACGCATTTGCATTGGCTTCTTTAAGTGGTGCATCTGTACAATTTGTAAATGGAGAAGTTAGCTTAACACTTACTGAAGAAACTTATCCTGTTGCTTTAACTCAAACACATAGTCGTTACGATACAGAACAAGGTAATCGTACCGAAGTTGTAAAAGAATTAAGTTTAGCTGCATATAAACATCACCCTACTGAAATCCGCGAAGAGCGTGACAAAGAATTGAAACCATGGGGTGGTTTAGAAAAATTTGAATCTCAAGGTACCCTCTATCCTGTTTTTGAAAGACCAGGTATTAAGTGGGGTATGAGTGTAGACTTGAATACATGTACTGGTTGCGGTGCTTGCGTAGTTGCATGTAATGCAGAAAACAACGTTTCTGTTGTTGGTAAACCAGAAGTATTGCGTGGTCATGAAATGCATTGGTTGCGTATTGACCGCTATTACAGCGGTGATCTAGAAAATCCGAATGTGGTTTTCCAACCTTTAATGTGTCAGCATTGTGATAACGCACCTTGCGAAAACGTTTGTCCGGTTGCAGCTACTAATCACAGCAGTGAAGGGCTTAACCAAATGACTTATAACCGTTGTATTGGTACAAGATATTGCGCTAACAACTGTCCTTATAAAGTACGTCGTTTCAACTGGGCTGATTATACTGGTTCAGACAGCTTTGGTGATAACCAAAAAGGTGTGGTGAATGATGTGGTATTAGACATGAACGACGATTTAACCAGAATGGTGTTGAATCCTGACGTAACCGTTCGTGCAAGAGGGGTCATTGAAAAATGTTCTTTCTGTGTGCAACGTTTACAAGAAGGTAAGTTGAAGGCTAAGAAAGACAGCCGTCCATTAAGCGACAGCGATGTGAAGGTAGCTTGTCAACAAGCTTGTCCTACCAACGCCATCACTTTTGGTAACGCCAACAGCAAGGAAAGTGCCATTACAATTGCTAGACAAGAGAATCCTAACCGTCAGTTCTATGTATTAGAGCAACTGCATGTGTTACCAGGAGTGACTTATCTAGCCAAAGTAAGAAACACTGATGATATGCCTCATCACGAAGGTGCTGAAGCAAAAACAGAAAAAGCACACGGATAATTATTAGTAATTGACATAACCGGATACTGCTCTAGGGCAGATCAAGGACCAAAATAAGAACAGATGCATTTAAAGTACGAATCACAGCTCAGGGAACCACTGGTGTATGGCGACAAAACATACAAGCAGGTAACAGAAGACATTGTTCGCCCTATTGAAGCCAAACCTACCAAATTATGGTATGTTGGTTTTTATATTGCTGTTGCCTTACTCATGTTTGGTGTCTACAGCGTTTACCGTGAAGTAACCTACGGTATTGGTCAGTGGAACCTTAATAAAACAGTGGGTTGGGGATGGGATATCACCAACTTCGTATGGTGGGTGGGTATTGGTCACGCTGGTACCTTGATCTCTGCGATCTTGTTATTATTCCGTCAAGGATGGAGAACTGGTGTAAACCGTGCTGCTGAAGCGATGACCATCTTTGCGGTAATGTGTGCTGGTCAGTTCCCAATTTTCCACATGGGTAGAGTATGGATGGCGTTCTTTGTATTACCTTACCCTAACTCTCGTGGTCCTTTATGGGTTAACTTTAACTCTCCATTATTGTGGGACGTATTTGCGATCTCTACTTACTTCACCGTATCATTGTTATTCTGGTACTCTGGTTTAATTCCAGATTTTGCAACAGTAAGAGACCGTGCTTTCACTAAATTACGCAAACGTTTATATGGTATTGCCTCATTCGGTTGGACTGGTTCTACCAAACACTGGCAACGTCATGAAAGCTTGTCATTGGTTTTGGCGGGATTAAGTACGCCGCTTGTATTATCGGTTCACACCATCGTATCCTTTGACTTTGCTACTTCAGTAATTCCTGGTTGGCATACCACCATCTTCCCTCCTTACTTTGTGGCAGGGGCTATCTTCTCTGGATTTGCCATGGTACAAACCTTGATGATCATTGTGCGTAAAGTATTTGCAATGGAAGACTATGTTACCATTGGTCACATAGAAGCAATGAACAAAGTCATTGTATTGACTGGTTCAATCGTTGGTATTGCTTATTTAACTGAGTTGTTCATGGGTTGGTATAGCCAAAATAAATATGAAGGATATACATTCTGGTACAGCCGTGCTTACTTGTTCTCTCCTTATGGTTGGAGCTACTGGGGTATGATGGCTTGTAACGTATTAAGCCCTCAAATTTTCTGGTTCCGCAAAATGAGAAGAAACATTTTTGTAACCTTCTTCATGAGTATCATTGTAAACATTGGTATGTGGTTCGAGCGTTTCGTAATTATCGTTACTTCTTTGTATCGTGATTACTTACCATCTAGCTGGTCTGTATACTATAGCCCTACCATTTGGGAAATTGGGTTCTACGCTGGTACATTTGGTTTATTCTTTACTTGCTTCTTCTTATTCGCTAAATACTTCCCTGTGATTGCCATTGCGGAAATCAAATATGTATTGAAAACGACTGGTGAAGGGTATAAGAATCAAATGGGTCATATAGAAGAACAGAAACTTGAAGAGTTTGTGCACGAACACGCGCACCACTAGTCAAGTGGGGGCTTTAATCCCCTAGGTATTTTGAATTAATATGATTTACTGCTTTTGTGTAGTTGCAAAAGCAGACAAAAAATAAAGTATGGCAAAAAAGAAATTTGTAGTAGGCTGTTTTGATGACGAAGCAGTTTTATTTCCAGCAGTTAAAAAAGTACGGACTGCAGGTTACAAAATCCACGATGTTTATACGCCGTTTGCAGTTCACGGATTAGACCATGCAATGGGCTTACGTGAAACCAGCTTGCACACTGCGGGATTCATTTATGGTATTACAGGTACAGCTACTGCGTTAAGTTCTATCAGTTGGATTTTTACCAAAGACTGGCCTTTAAATATTGGTGGTAAGCCTCACTTTGCTTTGCCAGCTTGGATTCCAATCATGTTTGAGTTAACCGTATTATTTGCAGCTGTTGGCATGGTGTTGACTTTTTGCTACTTATGTCAATTGGCGCCTTTTGTAAAAAAGCACCATTTTCACCCTCGTGCAACCGATGATTTGTTTGTAATGGTGATTGAGTGCACCGATAAAACCAATACCGACGATTTACAAGCGTTTTTACAAAGCAATGGTGCTTTAGAAACCAAAGTAGAAGTAGCTGAAGACGGCTGGTGGTTAGGTAGATACGACAAGGATGAAATGCCTTTTGAAGACAAACAAATTGTAGCCGCTTAATTGTACAATATTTAGAATTATTGAATCATGAAGAATACATTAATCATAGCGTCTTTATCAGCAGTTGTTGCACTCTCTGCTTGCAGTGATGTGAAGCGCAAACCAGGCTCTATTTACATGCCAGATATGGCATACAGCCGTGCTTACGAGTCTTATGCCGATCACAGCAATCTTGCTGAAAAAGGGATTAACTATAATAGTCGCCCAGTTGTTGGCACCATTTCTCGTGAAGAAGACATGCCTTTCCATATTCCAATGGATAAGCCTGGTGATACCACTAATTACACTGCTTCTAAAGCCGTACCAAATCC
>JAIXYL010000080.1 GCA_027490265.1 Sediminibacterium sp. | reverse complement strand
AGATTACCGAAAGGAATGCCAATGCCTCTTGCTTTATTATGTTTGATAAATATTTCTAAACGTTTGCTGAATTCAAATGCAGCATTTTTGTTTTGAATACTCATTTCTAATAGAAGAATCGACTGAATTTTTTCTTGCGTACTGTCATTTAATAACTCAGGATAATACTTGCTAAGATATAAGCTGGCAGGGTATTCTGCCAATTTAAAGTGAATAAGTGAATTGGGTTGTTGTCCATTTGAAGGGTTACTGAAATCGGCTATACTTTTTAGAATGGAAAAAGATACCATATTGGTATTTAGTGTATACCCCCTCTTGTCTAATAATTCTTTACTAAGATCTTTTGTAAACTGTGCTGTTATATTCGGGTTGTTCCAATAGTACATGAGCGGACCTTGTAGCGAGATACACTGGAAATTACCTTGTTGAATAACATTTTGGGCATTGGCCGAAAAAATGGCTGCAAGCACCATACAAAATGTGAAAATTAACTTTTGCATACAACCAATATTACAAATATCGGGCTAGAATTATCAGATTGGCTTAATTTGAACTTGATTTTAAATTAAAAATTGATGACGAAACGGTTAGAAAGAATCATTCCTCCAGAACAAGCGGTGTATTTAGATGGACCAAAGCCAAGGATCAATGAGTTAAAGTTTGCTTGGGATGTTTTTGTTGAATTTATTAAATCATTTAGGTTTTTACATTTTGTAGGGCCCTGTATTACTGTATTTGGAAGTGCAAGATTTAAAGCTGATCATCCATATTATCAAGCTGCTCAAGATATTGGCAAACATATTGCTGAGATGGGATTTACCACCCTCACAGGGGGTGGGCCCGGCATTATGGAAGCAGCCAATAGAGGGGCATTTGAGAATGGCGGACAATCGGTAGGCATCAATATAAAACTACCATTTGAACAACACGAAAATCCATACGTTCATAAATCAATCACCTTAAAGTACTTTTTTATTCGGAAAGTAATGTTGGTCAAGTACTCTTATGCATTTATTTGTATGCCCGGAGGATTTGGCACCATGGACGAGTACTTTGAAGCTTTAACGTTAATTCAAACCAAAACCATCAATGATTTTCCAATGGTTTTATTTGGGAAAGCGTATTATCAGCCATTGATGGATTATTGTGCATTTATGGCTGAACAGGGCACTATTTCTAAAGAAGATTTAAAGTTGGTTTTGTTAACCGACGATGTGCACGAGGCAGGCCAACATATCAGTACTTATGTTCGAAAAAATTATACCGTTAAGCCACGCAAACGTTTGTGGTGGTTTTTTGAAAAGCGATAAGTTATTGAATCATTCCAACTTTTCTTAACAAGTTGAGCGCACCAATAATGGCTCTTTGCCCGGTTTTTTTAAAGATGCGTTCTATTTTTTTATTAAATGCTGATGGCGAAATCTGCATAATACTGGCAGCTGTTTTTCTGGTTTCGTCATTGGCAAGCAATTGAGCAGCCTGAATTTCCCTTAAGGTTAATTGCTCGGCCCAAGGAATTTTTTCTTGCTTGATGGTTTCAATTGCTTCAGCATTTAACTGATGTTCAGGAGGAAAATAGGTTTCACCATTAATTATTTTACGAATAATTTTAGCGAGCTCAATAGGCTTGATTCCTTTTTCTGCAAAACCATTCACCCCCAATCGAATCATTGCTGTTACAACATCTTTATGGTTATAAGATGAAAAAATAAGAATCTTAATTTCTGGATTCGTTTTCTTTAATTGTTTTACCACTTCATACCCAGGCATTTGCGGCATACTAATGTCTAGTATCAATAAATCTGGTACTGCACCTCCTTTGACAGTGTCTAAACAAGCCTGACCACTGTAAACGATGTTGGTAACGTTGAAATTTATTTTCCTTAATTCATCCCCAATTAAGTTGACAACACTGGGAGTGTCGTCACAAAGCATAATTTTTTCCATTTATGGTTTATTAATGTTTAAATCTTCATCCGTTTTTTCATTTTTCCATTTGAGTAATCAATGTTGAGGTATTTAAACTATTGGGGTCATTGAAAGTAGGAAAAAATTCAATATGACTAAAAGATTAAATGTTAATTTTTTTAATATCGGGGGGTAATTTCTACCCCTGATTGGGGTTTTACGTCTAAAAATAGCTAGTAAGAATAGTTGGGTGTAGAAATTACCCCCCGATAAAACTTTGTTGTTTAAATATTATACTTGAAGTTTAATGCATAATTAGAATTTATGTCATTTGGTATTTTATTTAAAAGTTTATATGAAAACCAATCTTTAATTGTTGCAGCTTTATTAAAGCGATTGAAAGTGAACGTAAGTATGGAAACGATTAACGAAACTTTACAATCGCATCCTGACTATCCAAGCTTTTTATCTATTTCTGATTCATTGAATAATTGGAAAGTTGAAAACTTAGTTATACAAACTTCAGCAGAAAAATTATTAGAGATTCCAACACCATTTATTACAAGCTTTAAACAAGGTGTTTTTGTATCAGTATTAGAAGTTGCAGAAAATGAGATTCTAATTATTAATCAGCATGGTAAAAAAGAAACAATAGCTACAAGTGTATTTTTAGCACAGTGGACTGAAAACATCTTAGTAGCTGAAGCAAATGAATTATCTGGAGAGATCAATTACCATAAAAACATTAAAGAGGCTAAAATCAAATTAGCCATTTATGGTTTAATCCCTATAGGAATTCTGGCTTCTTTATTCATTCCATACTTGAATGGTTCCATAACCCTTATACCCACGTTATATTTATTAGTTAAGTTAATTGGATTAATTGCATCTATTTTATTACTATGGTATGATATAGATAAAGGCAACCCTTTTTTGAAACAAATCTGTTCAGGCATACAAAAAGCTAATTGCAGTGCTGTATTAAACACCAAAGCTGCAAAAATTGGAGGTGTGGTAAGTTGGAGTGAAGTCGGCTTCATATATTTTGCAGGGACTTTGTTATTTGCAACTCTTGCAGGTATTAATGCGGCATTGCCTGTTTTGAGTCTATTCTCCTTATTAGCCCTTCCTTATATTGTTTTCTCTATTTATTATCAATGGAAAATAGCCAAGCAATGGTGCGTACTATGTTTAATGGTTCAGGCTGTTTTGTTCGCTGAAGGAACAATAGTTCTGGCTAATAATGATT
>JAIXYL010000025.1 GCA_027490265.1 Sediminibacterium sp. | reverse complement strand
AGCCAGTAAATTAACTGGGATGATTGAGTCGATATTAGACTATTCCAGAAAAAGTTTACATGAGCAAAGTATTGAAGCGGTGGACAGTTTTGTATTGGTTAAAGAAATTGTACAACTATTGGTACTGCCATCAACTGTGCAAACAGTAATTGACCCACAATTACCTACATTTAATACGCGCAAAATCAAATTACAGCAGGTTTTTCAGAATTTAATTTCAAATGCGGTAAAATACAATGACAAACCCAATCCAGTGATCGAAATCGGGTTACACAGTATGAATAATGAATTTTACACTTTCTATGTAAAAGATAATGGACAGGGTATTTCAAAAAAAGACCACGCAAAAATTTTCAAATTATTTGAAACAACAGAGAACAAATCAACCGGTGAGTCTAGCTCTGGGGTTGGATTAAATTTGTTGAAAATGTTGGTGGAAGAACAAGGGGGGAAAATAAGTGTCAACAGCAGTCCAGAAACAGGCAGTACCTTTTTCTTTGAATGGAGAAAATAAGCGATTACTTTTTAGCAGCTAACCAAATATATCCCACAATCATGGATAACAAAGACGTGATAAGCACGGCTATTTTAGCAATATCTTGGATGGCTATTTCCTTAAATGCCAAAGTTGAAATAAAAATGCTCATGGTAAATCCAATCCCTGCTAAAATTCCAGCCCCAATAAGTTGATGCCAATTGGTATGCGAAGGCAAGCTGGCCCATTTTCGTTTGACCATCCAATAACAAGCCAGCACAATACCGAGTGGCTTACCAATAAATAAGCCAGCGATAATCCCCCATGAAAATGTACTATTCAATGCCGTAAAACCAGCATCCGGAAAAACGATAGCGGTATTGGCCAAAGCAAAGATGGGCATGATGATAAAATATACAGGGGTATGAAATGCCATCTCTAGACTTGCCAATTTTTTAACTGGGATCGTAAATGCAAATAACACCCCTGCAACCGTTGCATGTATACCAGAATTAAACATGGTATACCATAACAATAGCCCTAACACCCAAGTATACCAACCCAGTTTCACCCTGTTCTTTTGAAATGACAACAATACAATCATGATGATGGCACTTAATATCAAATACAATAACTTTAACTGGCCTCCATAAAATAATGCAATCACCACAATAGCGCCCAAGTCGTCTATGATGGCCAAAGCAGTAATAAAGATTTTTAATGCTACTGGAATGCGACTGCCCAATAATGAAGCAATCCCCAATGTAAATGCAATATCTGTTGCCATTGGTATGGCCCATCCATGCATATAGTCGGTACCTCTATTGAATTGACTATAAATTAATGCAGGTATCAACATGCCGCCAATGGCAGCAACAACAGGTAAAATAGATTGCTTGATTGAAGATAGTTCACCAGTCACCAATTCACGCTTGATTTCCATGCCTGCCAAAAAGAAAAAAACCGCCATTAGTAAGTCGTTAATGACCACCATGATTGAATTAGGCAAATGCAAAAAGCCCCATTCAATCGCGTGTTCATCCGTTCCATCAAAACTCCAGTGAAACAAAGACAAATAACTTTCAGATATGGCCGAAATATTGGCCAATAGAATGGATAGGGCAGTTGCCACCAATAACACGATACCAATGGATCTGCTGTCGTGTATAAATGTCATTAAAGGATCAATAATGACTTTTCGCACAATTTTTCTTGCCGCCATTGGTTGGTTATTTTAGCATCAATAATTCGTATTTCGATTTTGGTCTTACTGCTTCTAACCATTTAAAGCCTCTGATTTTTTTTTTTTTTTTTTTGGTTGTTCGCATGGGGTAGGTAGTGCCGTCTAAGTTACGCAAAAACACCACTTTTTGGGGCTTACTGTCTTCAAAAAATACATCAATAATATCTGCCGAAGATTTATTAACGCCAATGAATTGTTTGTCTTCATCGGTTGCATAATACACATTTTCTGCATTGCCTTTGGCACGCATTGAATTAATTTTTCCATCTTCAAAAAGTGCATTAATCGTTGTGCCACGCAATTGATTAAAAAACTCAGAACTATCTACTTTATTAATGGCCATACTGTTTTCGAATACATACAGCCTTTCTGGTTTTTTATTTTTGATGTATAAATAAATGGTATCCCCGGTAATTTGATTGTCTTGTGCCCAAACAATTGGCTTTTTGAACAACCTAAAGACTGAATCTTTTAAAGAATAAAACAAGCTATCGCCAACTGCCTGAAGTGAATCAGAAAATATTTTGACATTACAATACGCTTCAAAAAATTTATCGGAACTGTCTTCAGCTGCTTTATCGATTGTTGGCTTTTGCTTAATGCTGGAATCGTTTACACTTAAATCTCGAATGGTTGGAACTTTTCGGCTTTTGGTTAAATCAGATAATTTAGCAGAATACAAAGTGTCTGCAGCAATATAAATGGTGTCAGCCCCTTGTTTGATTAACAACAAGGGCTTCTGCGTGGCCACCATTGAATTATTTTTTTTATTGGTTCTGATATTGTTGGCAATCATATCAAACCCCTGTGCGGTATCCTTACTTCTATATACAGCGTTACCTCTGAATTCACCCAGGCCCGTTGAATCATCAAAAGCCATATCGTCTGCAGTAAAAACGGCCGAACTGTCTTCAATTATAGAGCGTTTATACAATTCAGCTTTTTTGTTTTTCATATCATAAAAACCTTCTCTGGTTTTTATGGTACGTTTGTCTTTAATATTGTATACAACAGTGGGAGAGGTAAAAGTGGCGATTTCTGTTCCAGTATTGTATTGCAGGGTATCACCAGTTATTTTATTATCTGGATCAATCATGACGACATTTCTTTTGAAAATCACATCCCTTGTATCGCCATAATAATAGCCTTCTTTACTAGTTAAGGTTGATTTTTTATTGACCAATTTACCCCCCTTTAAATATGTGCCAATTTTTACAGTAGCATCGTATTCCAATTCCTCTGTAGTTAACACCCCTTTACCATCAGTTAACCGAACTTTGGTTTTTAAAAAAGCTTTTTTTTCTTTGCCTAAATAACGAAGGTATTGAGCATAAGTATGAATGCTGTCGGCATCATTGATGTGAATATTCCCAAATGCTTCTAGAATATTCAATTGTCTGTTTAACACTGCCGAATCAGCATAGAACAACACATTGTCTTGTTTAACAATCACGTTACCAGCCAAGGATGCAAATTGATTCACTGAATCTATCTGTTGAAAATTATACCGATCAGCTTTGATGATGTCAATTTTTTTGCCTTCCGCATTATTTGAATCTGTAGGCAAACGCTGCCCCCATGAAGAAGCATGTACAAACAATAAAAAAATGAATAGCGCCCTCATTATTGATTTGCTTTAACCGAATCAGCCAGTGGAGCCATTAAAGGGCCGCTCTTATCTTTTTTACCAAAGACGGAAATACTCACATATCGCTTAGGATGTAAACGCAAGTCATCCACCAATATATTGGCACTTCTAATGGTATTATTTAAATTATTGTAGAGTGTTTGATCGTTGATTAGTTTACCTAAACTGCCATTATTGGAACCAACTTTTTCAACCAAGCCATTTAAATTACCAATGGCCGTTTTCAATTGATTGATAGAGCCTTCTAAATCTGCTTTAGAAAAATTTTCTGAAGCTTTGGTTACATTGGTTAATGTTTGAGTGACTTTATCGTTGTTGTCGCTTAAATTTTTAGCGAATTTATTGACGTTTTGCATGGTTTGCGCAATGCTGCCAGTTTGTTGATTCAACATTTGTTGAAGCGAAGCTGATGAAATCACCAAGCTTTCAGTGGTTTTATTCACATTGGCAATCACCGATTGTAAATTGTTTTTGGTTTGGGGATCAAACACAGAATTTAAATTTCTTAACACCGTATCAAGCGTTGCAATTGTTTTTTCTAATTTGGCAGTCACAGGGCCAAGTTTATCCATCACACCACTTAGAATGCCCTTACTTTCCGCAGTAGCCAATGTATCGCCTTGTTGTAAATAGGTTTTTTGATCCCCCAGTTTAATTTCAATGCTAGGCGTTCCCAATGGGTTTTCATTGATCACAGCCACAGAGTTGGTTGGAATATTATAACTGTCCGTTAATTTGATGGCTACAATAATGGAAGCAAGATTCGGATCGGCATTTTCAATATCAGCTACAGCGCCCACTTGAAAGCCTTTTACATAAACAGGATTCGAAATCTTAATGCCCTTTGTATCGGTATATTCAGCATACAAATAATTACCCGTTTTCAAAAGCGTTTTCCCTTTCAAAAAATTAAAGCTCAAAATCAGTAGGGTAATTGCCACTGCAGTTAAAGCACCTACTTTTGTTTCATTCGATACGGTCATTGGTAAGACATTAAGTTGAGTCTAGAACAAATTTAAGGTACTTATCCCGTTAAAAGGGTAAACAATAACCGATTATCTGATATTGCCGTTACCAGAATTGGTCAATTGCTTTTCTAAAGAATATTTATAGCGTTTAACCGCTTTGATTATGACTTCGCAAATTTCTTTTTGGCCTTCTTCACTATTTAAATAATCCTCTTCTTCAGGATTAGAAATAAACCCAGTTTCAACTAATACAGCCGGCATATTCACTGCATGCAAAACAAAAATGCCTTCACTTCTTTGTTTGGCTTCTCTGCTTATTCTCCCTACTTTTTTAAACTCATCCTCAATGGTTAAGGCCAAATCAGCACTGCGTTGAAAATACGTTTGGGTTTTCATGCTCAGCAACATCATTTTAGCAGGATCATTTTGCTCGAATAATTTCATTTCTTGCTGGGTGGCACTGTCCATGCTAAAGTCATCGTCTTGACTCAAAGCCTTCATTCTACCACTGGTTTTATTCACGTTGTAGATAAAGGTTTCTGTGCCTTTGGCAGGATTGGGGATGTACCAGGTTCTGTAGTCTTTAACTTTCTTGGTGTACTTTTTTCTTTTTTTACCCTTGCCTTTGTAAGCAGTCACTGTTTTGTATCCAATAAATTCTGTTTGCTTAATTGGTCTGGCACTATTGACGTGAATACAAAGAAATAAATCCCCTTTAGCTTGGTTGGCAATTTCTGCTTTGCGCACCACATCATCATATACATCTGTGGTTCTGGTCATGAACAATTCAACATCAGGAATTTCCTGTTGCATCATTTTTTCTAATCTTAACGCAATAGACAAGCAAAGATCTTTTTCTGTAGAATAACGGCCTTTGGCACCTACATCAGTACCACCATGTCCCGCATCAATGATGATTCTTTTTAAAGGTTGCTTTTGTTGTACTCCTGGTTGTTTAGGATTGGGCACTGGCTGCTTATCTGTAAACGAAATCAACAGTAGGCATGTAAAACTTAACAGATAAGAAGCAGCAATATGTCTTTTAATCATATCATTTCATTAAGGAATCAGACCTAAAATTCTATTTACACGGTTTTAGACCTTAATTTTGTCTCTAGCACCATGAACAGGATAAGTAAAATTAACGTAAAAACAAGGCTGGCTATTGTTCTGTTCCTGTATTTGGGGATATTAACATTTTTGATGCCAAGTGCAGCGGCACAACCCCCTGCCACTAAAGCGCCTCAAAGTCTTAAGGATACTGCTTTTAAGCCCATCATAAAAGACAGTATGAGAATTAAAACTGATACGTTAAAGATTTCCAAAGATTCCATTGACGCCCCCATCAAATACAACGCTGAAGATTCTGGGGTCTTGATCATTTCAACCAGGGAATTTTTCTTGTATGGCAAAGCCAAAGTAGATTATACAGATTTAAAATTGGATGCCGCCACCATCAAATACGACCAGCGCTCACAAATGGTGCAGGCTTATGGTTCTAAAGATTCATCTGGCAACCCAGACAGTAAGCCTCAGTTTATTCAAGGTGAAATGAAGTCGATCAGTGACACGATTTTCTACAATATGAAAACGGGTAAGGGCTTAACCAAGAACACGTTTTTTCAGGAGGGCGAAATTTATGTGAATGCCATCGATTTAAAAAAAATCAGTGCAACCGAAGTATTTGCCAGAAGAGCCCGATTTACTACTTGTAACTTGGATGTGCCGCACTATAATTTCAGAACCAGCAAAATGAAAATCATTAATAACAAAATGGGGATTGCTGGCCCATCTTTTCCCGAATTTGAGGGCGTACCTATGCCCATTGGGATACCATTCGGCATTTTTCCATTAAACAAGGGTAGGCATGGGGGATTATTGCCGCCGGCATTTACCGGCAGTCCTGATTTTGGTTTGGGCCTAGAAGGATTGGGCTATTACTTTGTGTTGAGCGAAAGAATGGATGTCACCTTACGTTCTAATTTATACTCATTTGGAGGCTGGAACTTAAATATTAATTCTAAGTACATTAAGCGGTATGCGTATACTGGAAACCTGAATATTACTTTTCAAAATACCAAGAGTTTAAATAGAAGCACTTTGTCAAAGGATGAATTTAATTCAAGCAGATCCTTTATGATCAACTGGTCGCATAACAGAGATTCAAGGGCTAGACCAGGCACTAATTTCTCTGCCAATGTAAACTTTGGTAGCAGCCGATTTAACCAAACGTTACTCAATAACCCTTTTGTCAATTTTCAAAACCAATTGAGCTCATCAGTGAGTTATAGCAAAGACTGGAAGGGCAAATACAACTTATCCGTTAACCTGAACCATAACCAAAACAATAATCTGCGATTGGTGAATATGAATTTGCCTACGGTGAACTTTAACGTGGTTACGTTTTATCCATTTCAACAAAAAGACCAAGTTGGTTCAGGCAAGTGGTATGAGAAAATTGGTATTGGCTATAGTGGTAACTTCCAAAACCAAATTTCTTTTTATGATACTGCCTTTAGTGTAAGACGCCTACTAGATACTTTACAATATGGTGCTCAGCACAGTGTTCCAATTACTTTATCCTTGCCATCGTTGGGCCCCATTACCATTGCACCCAGTGTATCTTATTCTGAAAGATGGTATGGACAACGCAATTTCAGGTCTTGGAACAATACCACCAATAAAGTAGACACCATAATACAGAGAGGGTTTTATACAGCCCGTCAAATGAGCTTTGGTATCGCTGCCAATACCCGTATTTTTGGTACCTACAAGTTTAAACCCACGAGCAATATTATTGCCATCCGACACGAAATCAGGCCCACCATATCCATTAACTATCAGCCTGATATGAACGCCAGATATTATTATAATTTAAAAGTAGATACCAGCAATCGAACCATCCGCGTGTCTCAATTTGATGGCGGTATTATTGGTGCGTTTGGGGAGGGTTCATTTGGTGGAATGGGATTTGGTATTGACAATTTGCTTGAAATGAAAACCAAAAACAAGCAAGACACAGCCGATAAAGCCGGCAAAAAAATTAAACTGATTGATGGCTTTGGATTTAACTCTAACTACAATTTTTTAGCAGATAGTTTTCAATTGGGCAACTTTAACTTTTATGCCAGAAGTACTTTATTTGAAAAAGTGAATATCACGGCTAGTGCCAATTTAGACCCCTATGATGTTGACAATAGAGGGTTTCGATTGAAAAGTATTTTATGGGATCCAGCCAAGTTTAAATTCGGCAGAATTACCAGTGGGAATGTGGCCATTTCTACTTCATTTACCAGCAAGTCAAAAGATGGGAAAGACGATAAAACCAGAGAAATGCCGGTGGATCCATTTATGACCCCTGATGAACAACAACGGCAATTACAATTTGCCAGAGCCAATCCCGCCGAATTCACAGACTTCAATATTCCTTGGAATATTTCCATTGCATACTCATTTAATTTCACCCGTGTTTTGGCGCCTGATTACAGTGGATTTATTACCCAAACTTTTTCAACTTTTAACTTTAATGGCGATTTCAGTTTGACCGACAAATGGAAGGTTGGCGCTACTGGTTTTTATGATATTACGAGGGGTAATCTGCAACAGTTAAGCACTTTTATTTCTAGAGAAATGCATTGCTGGCAATTGTCAATCAATGTTACGCCAATCGGATTGTTTAGATCCTTCAATATTACAGTAAATCCTAAATCAGGTATTCTAAGAGATTTAAGAATCAATCGGAGCAGAACCTTCTCGAATTTTTAGTGCTGCACTAATGCAGGCCTACCAAACAATGATTGCATACCTATACTTGTGTATATTTCACGTAGTATGCGCTCATTCTCTGGTGTACCAATGCTTTTAATTCATCAGAAGACTGATTGTTAACTTCTATGGGTTCTAAAAAATGAATGGCTAATTTATGTGGCAACAAATAAAAAAACCGATTGGCTGGCAATGCTTTTTTGGTATTCAAAATCACCGCAGGAATAATGGGAAAACCTGAACCAGCAGCTAGTTTAAACGCTCCATCATAAAAGGGTTTCAAGGGGGCATCGCTTCTATTGCGCGTGCCTTCTGGATAAATACACATATGAAAACCCTTTTCTAGTGCAGCTTTCATCAATTCATAACTTTTCCTTCTACTGGCATCACTTTTACGATCAACAATCACCGATCCGCGCTCATAATACCAGCCAAACAAAGGAATCTTGGTGAATTCTTTTTTGGCAATGGTTTGATTGGCCCCAGGAATAAAGGGCGAAGACAATGGAATATCTAGCAGCGAATTGTGGTTACAAGTAACAATATAGGTTTGTCCCTTTTTAAAAAAATGTTTCCCACGAACAGATACTGGGCAACCAATCATAAACAACCAAGTATTCATCCACAACTTAGCTAGTTTGATAAAATACCCCATGCCCTTAGGATCTGGAAATAAAGCAGTCAACAAAGAAGGAATCAAAATGATCAAAAAGGTCGTGATGAAACTTACCAATCCCCAAAATGCCCATATTCTTGCAAAAACTGCTTTGACTAAATGCATGCTGAATTAAATTTATAAATGCCAGTTAATTGGATCAATGCCTTGTTGCGCCAACAATTCATTGGTTTTACTAAAATGCTTACACCCAAAAAAACCTTTATCTGCGCTAAAAGGAGAGGGGTGTGCTGCTTTTAATACATAGTGTTTGGTTTCATCAATTAATGCTTGCTTTTCGTGTGCAAATTTACCCCATAGTAAAAAAACAATCCCTGTTTTTTCTTGTGATATTTTACGAATGACCGCATCTGTAAAATCCATCCATCCAATTCTGGCATGACTGGCAGGCTCATTGGCCCTAACTGTTAATACTGCATTTAATAACAATACCCCTTGTTTAGCCCAAGCCGTTAAGTTGCCTGTATTGGGTATCGGCATCCCAATATCTTTATGCAATTCCTTAAAAATATTAACCAATGAAGGTGGTGGCTTAACGCTATCTGGCACAGAAAAACTTAATCCATGCGCTTGACCAGCCCCGTGATAAGGATCTTGACCAAGAATGACCACTTTAACCTGATCAAATGGGGTTGTATTGAAAGCATTAAATATGAGCGAACCAGGTGGATAAATAATGGCTTTGGTAGCTTTCTCCGTCCTTAAGTGGGCCACAATCTGTAGGAAAAAGGGTTTGGCAAATTCTTTTGCCAATATTTGTTTCCAACCTTGTTCCATTTGTACGTTCATAGGGCAAATTAACTAAAAACAAGGAGTTGACAGATGATACAAAAACAAAACCCCATAAAATATATGGGGTTTTAATCACCAAGGGTGTGATTCGGATTGGATTCGAACCAATGACCTACTGCTTAGAAGGCAGTTGCTCTATCCAGCTGAGCTACCGAACCAGTTTTGGAGGTGCAAAATAAAGGATTTTTTTTTACTAAAGCAAACTGGGCAGCAAATTGGGTTGATAAATTTTAAAACAGTTTACTTTGCAGCAAACGTTTGCCCAAATGAGCTATAATTATTTGCCTCTGGATCAAAAACCACTGCAGTTTCAGCAGATCAAACATTTGCTAGATTATAACCAATTGGTGTCTGTTACATTTGATGCGCATGAAAAAATATTGGCCTGCAGAGCGTATTTAGACCAAAAAATGCAAGAGCCTGGCAAAATGTATTATGGCGTTAATACAGGATTTGGATACCTCCAAAATGTACAAATCAGTCATGATCAAATTGAACAATTACAGTACAACTTAATTGTATCACATGCTTGTGGACTTGGAGAAGAAGTGCCATTGCCAATTGTGAAACTGATGATGATGTTAAAAATCAAACAACTCAGTTATGGACACAGTGGGGTTCAAATCAATACAGTGATTCGGTTAATGGACATGTACAATCATGATATTATTCCCGTCATTTATACGCAAGGGTCTTTAGGGGCTTCAGGTGATTTGGCACCATTAAGCCACTTGAGTTTGCCCTTATTAGGATTGGGTGAAGTACATTATCAAGGCAAAAAAATGCCAGCTGCTGAGATATTAAAACTAATGCAATGGGAGCCCATTCATTTACAAAGCAAAGAGGGATTGGCTTTAATCAATGGCACCCAATTCATGAGTGCATATGGCTTGTATTGTTTAAAGAAAGCTGAGCATTTATTAGCGATGGCTGATTTAATTGCGGCTTTATCAATAGATGCGTTTGATTGTGTTACAGAACCCTATCATCCAGCCATACACGCCATTCGCGGCCATCAAGGCCAAATAGATACAGCAGCAGCCTTGCGCTGTTATTTGCATGGCAGCCAAATAGCGGAACAACCAAAATCTCAAGTTCAAGATCCTTATTCATTTAGGTGTATCCCACAAGTACATGGTGCCAGCAAAGACGCTTTTAACCATATTCTACAGGTGTTCATGCAAGAAGTAAATGCAGTAACCGACAACCCAAATATCTTCCCTGAGGAAGATTTGATTGTGAGTGGCGGAAATTTTCATGGACAGCCTTTGGCCATCAACTTAGATTATCTCTGCATTGCCATGAGCGAAATAGCCAGCATATCAGAAAGAAGAACTTATCAATTAATTTCTGGGCAACGAAATTTGCCGCTATTCTTGGTAAAAAATGCCGGCTTGCATTCAGGCTTTATGATCCCCCAATACACTGCTGCGGGCATTGTGAGTGAAAACAAACAATTGTGCACGCCTGCTTCAATTGACAGCATTTCAAGTAGCAATAACCAAGAAGACCATGTCAGTATGGGTGCAAATGCTGCAACCAAATGTTTTAGATTGATTGAAAACGTTGAGAAAGTACTGGGTATAGAACTGCTAACAGCCGCTCAGGCGCTTGATTTTAGAAGACCAAAGCAATCTTCTAAACATCTAGAATTGTTCATGCATGCTTTCAGAGAAACAGTCAGCTTTAATGATGCAGATAGAATTTTGCATACTGACATGATAAATTCAATTAATTTTATCGCTAAATATCAATTAAACAAATAATCATCCTTATGAAAAAAGTATTTCTATCACTCGTATTACTTGCAAGCATTGCCGTTGTTAATGCGCAAAATGTTGCACATAAAGTTTCCGAAAAAGTGACGGTGCAATTTCCCACCAAGCCAGAGGAAAAATCAATGAATGGCATTACCATTTTCTTTTCGAAAGATAAGGATACTACTAAGGGATACGGTGCAATGGTGTTTGATTTGTCAGCTATGGGACTAACCGGTGACCCAATTGAAATGCTCGGTGATGGATTTTGGGAACAATTTAAAGCAGGCATGACTGGTCAAATGGCGGGTGCTACCATCAGCAAAGACCAAATCACCAAGTTCAAAGATAAAAACAGCTTATACCTTGAAATTGATGGCATGAATTCGGCAGATGAAACCTTAAAAGGTAAAAAAGCATTTGGTTATGTTTTCTTCATTGGCCCAGTAATGCACCAAGTGCTTTTTTATTCAACCAATCCTTCAGCAAAAGTAGCAGATGGTCAAGCATTTTTTGATGGTATAGAAATCGGCAAATAATTGTACAAATACATTTTGGAATGAGCAGCGAAGAAAGAAGTTTGAATTTTATTGAAGAAATCATTGAGGCAGATTTGGCCGAAGAAAAACACAAAAGCATCACCACCAGATTTCCGCCAGAACCTAATGGATACTTGCATATTGGCCATGCCAAAAGCATTGTATTAAATTTTGGACTTGCCCAAAAATATGGGGGCTCAACCAATCTGCGTTTTGATGATACAAACCCTGTTACAGAAGACACCGAATATGTAGAGAGTATTAAAAATGATGTTCGTTGGTTAGGGTTTGAATGGGCCAATGAATTTTATGCCTCTGATTATTTTGATCAATTGTATCAAATGGCTTTACAGCTCATTGATTTAGGATTGGCTTATGTAGACGACAGCACCAGTGAGGAAATTGCTGCTCAAAAAGGCACACCTACTACGCCTGGACAGCGCAACCAATTTGCCGACAGAAGTCCTGCTGAAAATAGGCAATTGTTTGAAGACATGAAAGCAGGGAAATATCCCGACGGTTCAAAAGTAGTAAGAGCAAAAATTGATATGGCGTCTCCTAATATGTTGTTGAGAGACCCTATCATCTATAGAATTAAACACGCCCATCATCATCGAACAGGCGATCAATGGTGCGTTTATCCTATGTACGATTTTGCGCATGGACAAAGTGATTCAATCGAAAAAATCACCCATTCTATTTGCACATTAGAATTTGTACCGCATCGCCCATTGTATAATTGGTGTATTGAACAATTAAAAACCTTCCCATCACAGCAATATGAATTTGCGCGATTGAATATGACGTATACCGTTATGAGCAAACGCAAATTATTGCAATTAGTGAATGAGCAAATGGTGAATGGTTGGGACGATCCAAGAATGAGTACCATCAGTGGTATGCGCAGAAGAGGATACCCTGCCGCAGCCATCAGAGAATTTTGTGATCGGATTGGTGTAGCTAAAAGAGATAATTTAATTGATGTTGGCCTTTTAGAGTTTTGCGTCAGAGAGCAATTGAATAAAACTGCACTCCGTAGAATGGTGGTATTTGATCCATTAAAAGTTATCATCACCAATTATGACCAAACTTCTGAAGACTTAACCAGTGAAAACAATCCAGAAGATCCAAATGGAGGATTAAGAACAGTGCCATTCAGCAAAGAAATTTGGATTGAAAAGGACGATTTCATGGAACAGCCTTCTAAAAAATATTTCAGATTGGCGCCCGGTCAAATGGTTCGTTTAAAGAGTGCTTATATCATCAAATGCGAAAGCCTTGTTAAAGATGCAGAGGGTAATATAACTGAAGTGCATTGCACATATATCCCTGAAAGCAGAAGCGGGGCCGATACATCCGGCATCCATGTAAAAGGCACTTTGCATTGGGTAAGTGCTGCACATGCCATACATGCAGAAGTTCGCTTGTACGATCGTTTGTTTCAAGTAGAAGATGTAGCCAATGCAGAAGGTGATTTTAAAGATCATATCAATCCAGCATCACTAACGGTATTGTCAAATGTATATGCAGAGCCAGCTTTAGCCAATGATTCACCTGAACAAGCTTTTCAATTTTTAAGAAAAGGCTATTTTGTTCAAGACCCTGATAGTACTCCAACGAAAATGGTTTTTAACAGAACCGTCACTTTAAAAGATACTTGGGCCAAAGAAGTAAAGAAGGGATAATCAGCAGTATATTAACTTTTCCGAAGGAAATGGTTTCAGTAGAAACAATCATTTTTGACTTAAAATAGTCAACATGAGAAAAACGCTACTCTTAACCATTTCCTTTTTATTTTTCTGTGGATTGGCCAATGCACAATTTGGTGAAGCCAACCAACAATTACTCAGCGGGTCATTTACATTAAGCCCCAATTCAAACAAAAGTCAACCCAATTTTACAAATCAACAGAACAATCTTTTTTTAGGCGTTGGGCTAGGATATGGTCGTTTTATCAGAAAAAATGTATTGTCGTTTTTTAGTATTGGTTATAATTATAACAGCAATAAAAATATCAACAACAATCAGGAAGTATCTAATTTAAACAATGGCTTTAATATGGGGTATCGCCAAATTCATTTTAAAGAAATTGCCAAAAAATTATTTATTGGATTAAGCATCGGTGGAAGTTTGAGTATGCAAAATAGCAATCAAAAAAACGTACCCAATCCAGTAAAAACAAATACCTATGGAGTTACAGTGGGCATTGCGCCTGTGCTTAGCTACCAAATTTCTGAGCGATTGGTCATCAACCTACAACCGAATAATAGTTTTGCCGATTTAGGTTACTCAAATAGTTCAACAAAAGACAATACTAGTACAATTTCCAAAAACAATAGTCTGTTTTTTAATGCAGGGTTCTTTTCTTCGCCACTCAATAATTTGAGTTTTGGGTTTAATTATCTACTGAAAAACAAAGGAAAAAACTAATAATATTTGAGTGGGTTTCTTTTGGCAGCAAAAACATAGTTCTTCATGTTTTTCCAAAAAGCCAAAATCATATAAATTATAATGGGAGATCCCATTGTTAAGAAAGAAATATAAATAAACCACATGCGGATTCTAGTAGATGCGATTCCTAGTCTAACGCCAATGGAGGTGCATACCCCAAAAGCCTGTAATTCTAAAAATTCTCTGATTTTTTGCATGGATACCACGATTAAATACCCTTAAAGGTAAATCAAAATTTATCAATATTGTGCATATTAATCTTGAATTCCATTTTAACCTACGCCCGTTTTTTAGTAAATTTGCCCAGCTTACACAATAGATTCATTTAACATAAAATTACTTCTTTATGGCTTTTGACATTGACATGATAAAGAAAGTGTATGCAGAAATGCCTGCCAAAGTAGATAATGCTCGAAAAGTATTGGGCAGACCACTTACTTTATCTGAAAAAATCTTATTTGCTCATTTACATGCCGACCAAGCCCTTTCAAACTTTGAGAGAGGCAACAGCTACGTGGATTTTGCGCCAGACCGTGTTGCAATGCAAGACGCAACCGCCCAAATGGCATTATTGCAATTTATGCAAGCTGGTAGGCCGCAAGCAGCAGTGCCTTCAACCGTACACTGTGACCACTTAATTACTGCAAAGAACGAAGCCAAAAAAGATCTTGAAGTAGCCAATGCAGAAAGCAAAGAAGTGTATGACTTCTTAGCATCAGTATCAAATAAATATGGCATTGGCTTTTGGAAGCCAGGTGCCGGCATTATTCACCAAGTTGTACTAGAAAATTACGCTTTCCCAGGTGGTATGATGATTGGAACCGACTCTCATACAGTTAATGCCGGTGGTTTGGGCATGATTGCTGTTGGTGTTGGTGGGGCAGATGCTTGTGATGTGATGGCAGGATTGCCATGGGAACTGAAGTGGCCTAAATTAATCGGGGTTAAATTAACAGGTAAATTAAGTGGTTGGACAGCACCTAAAGACGTGATTTTAAAAGTGGCAGGTATCTTAACCGTAAAAGGTGGTACTGGTGCTATTGTTGAATATTTTGGTGAAGGTGCAGCAGCCATGAGTTGTACTGGTAAGGGCACCATATGTAATATGGGTGCTGAAATTGGTGCAACCACTTCAACATTTGGTTACGATGAAAGCATGAGCAGATATCTAAAAGCAACGGGCAGAGAAGAAGTAGCCAATTTAGCTGATGGTATCAAAGCGTATTTAAATGCTGATGCCGAAGTATATGAAGCCCCTGAAAAATACTTTGATCAAGTCATTGAAATCAATTTAAGTGAACTAGAACCACATTTGAATGGGCCGTTTACGCCAGATTTGGCAACTCCTATTTCAAAAATGAAAGAAGCTGCAGCAGCCAACGGTTGGCCTACAAAAGTTGAAGTAGGTTTAATTGGAAGTTGTACCAACAGCTCTTATGAAGACATCAGCAGAGCGGTGAGCTTGGCACGTCAAGTGGCAGAGAAAGGTTTAAAGCCTAAAGCACAATATACCATTACACCTGGTAGTGAACAAGTGCGTTATACCATTGAGCGCGATGGATTCTTAGAAGTATTCGATAAAATCGGTGCAACTGTATTTGCCAATGCTTGTGGACCTTGTATTGGAATGTGGGATAGAGTAGGTGCTGAAAAGCAAGAACGCAATACCATTGTTCACAGCTTCAATAGAAACTTTGCGAAGCGTGCGGATGGTAATCCAAACACCATGGCATTTGTTGCAAGCCCTGAATTGGTAACCGCTTTAGCGATTGCTGGTGATCTTACCTTCAACCCAATCACAGATACCTTAACCAATGAAAAGGGCGAACAAGTAAAACTAGATGAGCCTACAGGTATGGAATTGCCTCCAAGAGGATTTGCTGTTGAAGATGCTGGCTATCAAGCCCCTGCGGAAGATGGCAGCAAAGTGAATGTTCAAGTAGATCCTGCAAGTAAACGTTTGCAATTATTGGATCCGTTTGCTGCTTGGGAAGGCACTGACCTAAAGGGATTAAAGCTGTTGATTAAGGCAAAGGGTAAGTGTACCACCGATCATATTTCTATGGCAGGGCCTTGGTTAAAATTCCGTGGCCACTTAGACAATATTTCAAACAATATGTTGATTGGCGCGGTAAACTTCTTTAATGAGAAAACAGACAATGTAAAAAATCAATTAACCGGTGAATACGGCGCAGTTCCTGCAACACAGCGTGCATATAAAGCTGCTGGCATTGGTTCAATTGTAGTGGGTGATGAAAACTATGGTGAAGGTAGTTCAAGAGAGCATGCGGCCATGGAACCTCGCCATTTAGGTGTAAGGGCTATTTTGGTTAAGTCTTTTGCACGTATCCATGAAACCAACTTGAAGAAACAAGGTATGCTGGCATTAACCTTTAATGACAAGTCTGATTACGAAAAAATATTAGAAGACGACACCATTCATATTGAAGGATTAACCAGTTTTGCGCCAGGCAAACCATTAACTGTTGTATTGCAACATCAAGATGGCACAGTAGACAATATTGTGGTTAACCATACTTACAATGCGCAACAAATTGATTGGTTTAAAGCAGGCGGTGCATTAAATATCATCCGCAAGCAAGTAGCTGGTTAATACATGGTATTTTTATCCTAACGTATATATCAAGTCCTATCGGTGATGCCGATAGGACTTTTCATTTTTCATCTTCATCATCCAATCCGCTGACCAGATCACTGATTATATTGTACTTGATTATATTTGGTTCCTATATTTTATGGACCAGACAGCCTGATTATTTTGATGGTGAAATGTACCCGGCTACCATCAAAATGGTTAAAGATTCAGTTGCAAAAACCATTAAGCCAAAAGCCTTTTATTCAATAGGGGTTCAACAATACGCCATAGATGTGGCTTACCCATTGGTAAGCTATCAACCCAATGAAAAAGTAACCGTCATATTTGAAACTGAACACCCTTCAAAAGCCGCTGTTTATCGGTTTTGGGGCTATTGGTTGCATTGGGAAGAATTATTGGGATCCATTGTTGCTGCATTTCTGTTGTTTCAGGTTGCTGTATCAATAACCAATAATCCTACAGCGGAAGCATTAAAAGAGCAATTGGATTATACACCTGAAAAGAAAACCAAATACGATTGAATGGAATTGATAACTTAGCAACTCATTTAGTATTCCATGAAAAAAATCAGCTTCTTTGCGGCATGTTTAACGGTTATCACGTTTGCATGTAACAACCATCCCTATAAAGCCACCAACAAAGTATATAAACAGCAGGTCAAGCAATACCTATCAACCATTGGTGAAATCCCACCAATTTCCATCTTGAATGATACCATACCGCCATCTCCTTATTGGGTTGGTACAACTAATTTTGGAATTCGCAAACCTTCATATGTAATCATTCACCATACAGCGCAACACAATACCGAACAAACATTGAAAACATTTACATTACCAAGAACGGCTGTAAGTGCCCACTATGTTATTGGCAGTGATGGAAAGGTTTTTCAAATGTTGAATGATTATTTTAGAGGACAACATGCAGGCGTCAGCAGATGGGGCAATCAATTAGATATGAACTCTGCTTCCATAGGTATTGAATTAGACAACAATGGATTCGAATATTTTGAGCAAGCGCAAATCAACAGCTTATTGGTTGTATTAGGGAAACTGAAAAAAAATTACAATATTCCAACTGCAAATTTTATTGGGCATGGTGATATTGCACCAACCCGTAAAAACGACCCTAATTGGCGGTTTCCTTGGAAACTATTGGCAGAGAAGGGGTTTGGCTTATGGTACGACGAAGTAAGAGATACGGTTCCAACACAATTTAATCATATAACTGGCCTGAGAATTGTAGGGTATGATATTAAAGATACGAGTGCAGCGATTGTTGCATTTAAAAGACATTTTTTACAAGACACCACCAAGGGGATGACCCCATTGGGAAGAGAGATTTTATTCAATCTTCAAAAGAAGTATTTCTAATCAAGCTAATGCACCAATATGATGAGGCAAATGATGCTGGTTCTGTGCATCTGCATGCAACTAGCTAGTACTGAGGCGAAAGGACAATTATTACCCAATATTGAGGTCATCAATGCCCTCAAAGACAGTGACCATTATATTGCAGTAGGGGAATCAGAAAAAGCGCTTGTATCGTTACATCAAGCTTTACAATTAAAGGAATCGGTTGATGATCAAAGCTTGCTGTCTCATTTATATAATAACCTCGCCATTGTTTTAGCGAGGTATAACAACTTTACAGCGGCAATGTCTTGTTTTTACAAAGCAGGTTCCATCCAAACCAAATACAATTACAACAAACGTCGCAAACGATTCATTTCCTTATTTACCACCGAGGTAAATTACCAAAATACCAGAGCCGACAATATCATTCAAGATGCTATTTTAGAACTCATGATTCAATCGCATATCAATCAAAAGCGATTAGACAGAACAGAAGAAATTGAATCGATACCAATCAAACCAAGCACTATCGTAGAAGCATTTCTCGATAAAAAAATAGCTACACATTATGCAATAGCCTTACTCATTAAACAGCCAATACCTGGTAAGAAAAATACGAATACAGGCTTAGGGGAAGTGGGGCATTCATTTATCGCTTTAATCAAATACAATGAAGACCAATCGGCCATTTGTAAAACTTTTGGATTCTATCCGGAAGAAGGTCAATTGATACCAGTTAATCCTTTGTCACCTAAAGCCAACTCGGTCATCAAAGACGATACAGAGCACAGTTGGGATCAGTTACTGGGTAAGTTTGTAACAAAAACACAATTCGAAAAAATATTAGAATACATAGATCATAATATTGATAATCAATATCATTTAAGCCACTATAATTGTTCTGATTTTGCATTGATGCTTACACAAATAGCCAATATCCGAATAGATGAAACCGTTGGGCCTTGGCCATTGGGCAAAGGTGATAATCCCGGCTATATTGGACAAAGCATCTTAGGGGGAAAGTACTTGAATATAGATACCCAGAACAAAATCGGCTTATTTACTTGCAATAACAACCTCTTTACCAAATCTACTGCCAAATAAATTTTTAAATAATCTAGTGCAACCTAACGCTTGTTAGCTTATTTTTGCGGCATAAAATTTACAACCATGCAATTTCAGTTGAGTGAAGAACATTTGATGATTCAAAAAGCGGCAAGAGATTTTGCCCAAAACGAGTGTAAACCTGGGGTAATTGAAAGAGATGAACACCAAAAATATCCCTATGAACAAGTATTGAAATTAGCTGAATTAGGATTCATGGGCATGATGGTTAGCCCAGACTATGGTGGCGCTGGAATGGACACCCTTAGTTATGTGTTGGCTATGGAAGAAATCAGTAAAGTAGACGCAAGTACCAGTGTGAGTATGAGCGTTAATAATAGCTTGGTATGTTGGGGATTAGAAACCTTTGGAAACGAAGCACAAAAGAAAAAATATTTAACCCCATTAGCACAAGGTAGAAAAGACAATCAACTTTATATCGGCGCATTCTTATTAAGTGAGCCAGAAGCAGGTAGTGATGCCACCAGTCAGCAAACAACTGCAGAAGATAAAGGCGATCATTATTTATTAAATGGAACAAAGAACTGGATTACCAATGGTTCTTCTGCTTCTGTTTATTTGGTTATTGCCCAAACAGATCCAGCAAAAGGCAGTAAAGGCATCAATGCATTTATTGTAGAAAAAAACTGGCCTGGCGTAACCGTAGCAGCCAAAGAAAATAAGTTGGGCATCAGAGGTAGTGATACCCACACCATCTTATTTAATGACGTGAAAGTGCCAAAAGAAAATAGAATTGGTGAAGATGGATTCGGATTTAAATTTGCAATGAAAACACTAGCTGGTGGAAGAATAGGGATTGCGTCTCAGGCTTTGGGAATCGCCAGTGGTGCCTACGAATTAGCCTTAGCTTACAGCAAACAACGTAAAGCTTTTGGCAAAGAAATCATGCACCATCAAGCCATTCAATTTAAGTTGGCCGATATGGCTACCAAAATTGAAGCAGCTCGTTTATTGTGTTTAAAAGCTGCTTGGGAAAAAGACAATGGGCTTGATTATACCTTAAGTTCTTCAATGGCCAAAGTATTTGCCAGTGAAGCAGCCATGTGGGTAACTACAGAAGCGGTTCAAATTCATGGTGGATATGGATTCGTGAAAGAATACCATGTAGAACGTTTAATGCGTGATGCTAAAATTACTCAGATTTATGAGGGTACAAGCGAAGTTCAGCGTATTGTAATCAGCAGAAGCATCTTAAAATAATTTGAATGAATATAAAGCCCTTGCTCTTATTATTGCTTTTGGTTTGCATAAGTAAGAGCAAGGCTTCAGATACTTCTATTGTCACCCAACTGCTCCATCGTATTGAGCAGTTTCAAGTAAAAGATGACGGGGTTTTCCCCAAAGGCGTATTTCCTTCTTATCGCACATATGCCCTCAATAAAGACCGTCAAAAAGCAGATATTAACCCTTTTTTTACCGGTCTAATTGTTTTTACCTTAAATCGGCTTAAAGACAAACTTACCCCATACCAACAAAAATTGGTTGAACAGATTGCTTT
>JAIXYL010000176.1 GCA_027490265.1 Sediminibacterium sp. | reverse complement strand
TTATAGTGTAGAAAAATTTTTAGTGGCCAGGCGACAAATGTATTGGCAGGTTTATCTACATAAAACCGTTTTATCAGCTGAAAAAATGTTGGTCAAAATCATACAAAGAGTCAGAGCCATTTATGCAACCCATCAAGAGAGTCTATTAACTGGCACTGAAATTGACTTTTTCTTGGGTGAATTCAATGGGGTCATGCATGCAGATACCATCAAACGCTTTTGTTTAATGGATGACTTTGACGTGATCAGTGCCATTAAAAAATGGCGGGGGCATTCGGATAAAGTATTGTCTTTATTGTGTACCAGATTACTCAATCGAGCCATTTATAAAACAACCATTCAAGCCGAACCATTTGATGAGGCGTTTTTAGCTTCAAAAAAAGCACAAGTCATGCAACAATTTGGTGTTGATGAAACCGAAGCCAACTTTTTGTGTTTCACTGGCATTGCCACCAATACCACTTACCAAAGTAAAGAAGAGAAAATTAATATTCTCTATAAAGATGGCAAAGTAAAAGACATCACTGAAGTAGACAATTCAATGATTCAGCAAAATCTGTCATCCCCAATAAAAAAATTCTACATTTGTCTGTTAACCTAATACGCCTATATGCAGTTCAGCGCAGCCCAGATTGGATTAATGATCAATGGCACCATTGAAGGAGATGCCAACATCACTGTTGGTTCTTTTGGTAAAATTGAAGAAGCGAAGCCTTCTCAAATTTCTTTTTTAGCCAATCCTAAATACGAAGATTATTTATATACCACCGAAGCATCTGTTGTCATTATTAATGCTTCCCTCGTATTAAAAGCCCCTGTAAAAGCTACGCTGATTAGGGTTCCAGATGCGTATAGTGCTTTTGCTACTTTAATGACCAAATACCAAGAAATGGCCGCCAATCAATTAACAGGGATTCAACATCCAAGTTATATTGCCAGCACTGCTACTATTGGTGAATCGGTGTATATTGGGGCATTTGCTTATGTTGGAGAGCAGGTAACCATTGGCGTAAACAGCAAGATTTATCCAGGCGTTTATTTGGGCGATCGTGTGGTTATTGGCGATAATACCACCATCTTTCCTGGTGTGACCATTTACAAAGATTGTGTGATAGGTAATCAAGTCATCATCCATGCTGGAGTAGTCATTGGCAGTGACGGATTTGGATTTGCTCCACAAGCAGATGGACAATTTACTAAAGTGCCTCAATTAGGCAATGTTGTTATAGAAGATCAAGTAGAGATTGGGGCCAATAGCACCATAGACCGGGCAACCATGGGTTCAACCATTATTAGAAAGGGCGTAAAACTCGACAACTTAGTTCAAATTGCACATAATGTAGAAATTGGCTCGAATACCGTTGTAGCGGCACAGACAGGCATTAGCGGTAGTACCAAAATCGGGAAATACGTTATGATGGGTGGACAAACAGGCATTGCAGGTCATTTGAGTGTTGCAGACGGCACTAAAATTGGCGGCAAAAGTGGCATTACTAAATCTATCAATGAGCCCAATAAGTCCGTTAATGGTCACCCTGCATTTGATTACACCACATCGCTTAGGGTGCAAGCTGCTACACGAAATTTACCAGAAACAGAAAAACGGATCCAAGCCCTTGAAAAACTGGTTGCAGAACTGCTTTCAGAAAGGGTTAAGCCTTAAAATGAGGATAAACCGTTGGGATAACTTAATTTCGCAATCTTAAAGTGCGGAACTATGGATATGAATTTTAATCCCGAAAAGCAACACACATTAACACAACCCATCCAAATCAGTGGTACTGGATTGCATACAGGGGTTTTGGTTGATATGATATTAAAGCCAGCCAATCCAGGCTTTGGTATTCAATTTCAACGGACAGATTTACCCAATAAACCCATTATCAAAGCAGATTGTGATCTTGTAACCGATACCAGTAGAGGCACAACGCTTCAAATTGGTGATGCAAAAGTGAGCACTGTTGAGCATATTTTAGCAGCGCTTGTGGGCATGGGAGTAGACAATGTGTTGATTGAAGTGAATGGACCAGAAATTCCGATCATGGATGGAAGTTCTTCGCCATTCATAGCCTTAATTGAAGAATCAGGTGTATTAGAACAGGATGCAGCCAAAATCTGGTACAGCTTAGATGAAAATATTTACCATTATGACGAGGGCAAAAGAGTAGAAATGGTGGCTTTGCCAGCAATGGATTATCAAATCACTACTTTGATTGATTTTAACAGCCCTGTTTTAGGGACACAACATGCAGGTTTAAAAACCATCAAAGATTTTAAAACAGAAATTGCACCATGTAGAACATTCTGTTTTTTACATGAGTTAGAAATGTTGTTAGACAACGATTTGATTAAAGGGGGCGATATCAATAACGCCATTGTTGTTGTAGACAAACCTATTACCGATGCGGAAATGACCCGCTTAGCCAAAATATTTAAAAAAGAAGAAATAGCGGTAAAAAGTGAAGGCTACTTAAATAACCTAGAATTAAGATTTCCTAATGAACCTGCCAGACATAAGCTATTAGATGTAGTAGGTGATTTGGCATTGATTGGGTATCCAATTAAAGCCAGAATCATTGCCAACCGACCTGGCCATAGTTCTAACGTTGAGTTTGCCAAAAAAATCAAACAATACATCAAAAAGAACAAGCACGTGAAGGGTGTACCAACCTATGACCCTACCGTTCCACCTGTTTATACGCTAGAGCAAATAGAAAAAACCTTACCACATAGACATCCATTCTTGTTGGTAGATAAAATCATTGAGCTTACTGACACGTATATTGTTGGCATTAAAAATGTCACTTTTAACGAATGGTTTTTTCCAGGCCATTTTCCGGGCAATCCTGTAATGCCTGGTGTATTGCAAATTGAGGCTTTGGCTCAAACTGGTGGTATCCTTTGTATTAATTCTATGCCTGAAGGAAAATACGATACCTATTTTTTGAAAATAGACAATTGTAAATTCAAGCAGATGGTTAGACCGGGTGATACCATGGTGTTAAAATTAGAATTTTTAGGCCCTATAAGAAGAGGTATTTGTGAGATGCGTGGCACTGTATATGTGGGCGGAAAAGTAGCCACTGAAGCTGATTTAGTTGCGCAAGTTGTTAGAAGAGCGGACAACTAAACCCATCAATATCGTATCTTACCATTGAAACAAAACTTATGACGCATCCTTATACATATATTGATCCCAATGCACGCATTGCCCCGAATGTAAAAATTGATCCCTTTACAGTGATCCATGGTGATGTACAAGTTGGGGAAGGCACTTGGATTGGCAGTAATGTGACCATCATGGATGGTACCAGAATTGGTAAAAACTGTCGCATTTTTCCAGGAGCCGTATTGGGTGCTATTCCACAGGATTTAAAATTTGTTGGAGAAAAAACAACCGTTGAAATTGGGGACCATACCACTATCCGAGAATTTGTAACCATTAACAGAGGTACAGAAGATCGTGGCAAAACAGTCATTGGCAACCATTGCCTTATTATGGCTTATAGTCATATTGCGCATGATTGCATTATTGGCAGCCATGTTATTATGAGCAACAGTGTTCAAGTTGCCGGACATGTTACCGTTGGTGATTGGGCTGTTGTAGGTGGGGTGAGTGCGGTACATCAATTTGTGAATATTGGTCAACACACATTTATTGCAGGTGGTAGTTTGGTCAGCAAAGATGTACCCCCGTATATTAAAGCAGTTCGTAACCCATTAAGTTATGGTGGGGTCAACAGTGTAGGCTTAAAAAGAAGAGGCTTCCCTTTAGAGCAAATCAATCATATACTCGATGTTTACAGAACCATCTATAACAAAGGTCTGAATACATCTCAAGCACTTGAATACATTGAGGAAGAATTGCCTGCTACTGACGAAAGAGACGAAATTGTCACGTTCATAAGAGAGAGTGGCAGAGGCATTATCAAACGATTTACCAAAGGCGCTGTTGAAGAGGATTAATAAACGCCAGTTAAGTAGTTGACGTTAAATTTCAAATAACGATACAGCTCTCTTGCAAGACCAACCATGGGATGATGGCTTTCTCGCCAAAAATTTCTTTTCATTGTACTGGGTTCTGCTGCATTGTTTTCTTGCGTAAGCAGGCCTTGATAGTCTTGATAAAACATGGCTTTCCCACGTTTTTGCAAAAAAGACATCATCATATGATATTCGGTTTGATCGCCTTTAACCCCTTCTTTGTATCGACCGAATTTTTCAAGGAAATTCGATCTTCTTAAATGTGGATGATCGCTGTAGTAATAGTATTTCTTGTAAGTGAACGACCAAAACTTAAATTCCATTTCCGAAAACCCATTTTTATACTGTTTCAGATGCGGATACTGGGTATATGCATAGAAACGGACCATATCCATATCTGCGCGCTCCTCCATGATGTCTAAAGCATTGTTCAATTGCTTAGCAAAATCTGGTGCTGGAATAAAATCTTCCTGGATATACAGTGTCAATGGTGTCTTTACGGCTTCTTGGCCCTTGTTAAGATTATGTCCCAGCCCCTTATTTACAGGTCCAGTGACCAATCTAAACGGATATTGCGTTTGTAATTTCTGAAGATAGGTTTGGTGCAATGGTTTACTGCAATCATCACTGACTACAATGTCCCCAAATAAGATATTCCGCTCTTTAAATGCTGCAAGTAATCGTTCCAAAGAACGGCTGCGATTGTAATGTGTCACCAGCAAAGTGATGTCTTTAAAGAAAATTGGTTGCATAAAAAAGGGATAAAAGGGTAACAAATATGAAATACAAAGCTAATCCAGAACCTACAGCTTAAAAATTGATACGGCTTGAATTCGAATGAGTTTTTCATCAATTCTTTGCGTATTTTGCCCAACATGGTCAATTTTGCAGAGAAAACCAACCAAATGTCGTTGTCAATATCCAAGATCGTTTTATCGAATGCTGGAAAACGATTTAATAAAGAGTGGATTTTTAAAGGGGTTAATCAGGTTTTTTTACCAGGACAACCTTATGCCATCATTGGATCAAATGGTTCAGGAAAAAGTACCCTTTTGCAAACCATTGCCAGCAGTATGTCTTTATCTGCTGGTCAATTAGAATGGCATCATACGTCATTGATTAATCCTGAACAGATACATCAATATTTTGCTATTGCAACGCCTTATCTAGAATTGATTGAAGAAATGTCTGCGGTTGAATTTTTATCTTTCCACGCCCAATTCAAACCATTGTATGCTTCTGTTAACATTCAGGACATCATCCATATCATTGGCTTACAAAAAAATGCCCATAAAAAAATTAGGCTATTCAGTAGTGGGATGAAACAACGTTTGAAATTGGCTCAAGCAATTTTTTCAGATACCCCAGTGCTATTATTAGATGAACCTTGTACCAATTTAGACAAAGACGGTTATGCCCTATACCATTCGTTAATTCAAACGTATTGCAAAGACAAAACAGTCATTATTTGCAGCAATGATGAGGCAGAAATCAGTTTTTGCACTGAACGCATTCATATCAACGACTACAAATAATCAACGTCTGCTTGCGATGAGCAAATTGAGATCTGTATATTTTAAGTCGAATTTTTGACTGATATAAATATCGGTTACCGAACCTTTAAACAGGTATACCCCTTCTCGCACATTAAACTTATGCCAAATCATTTCTTCTAAACCGCCCTCATCACTCACTTCTAATAATAACGGCATTAATACATTGCTAATGGCTTGAGAAGCAGTTCTGGCAAAGCCGCTTGGAATATTGGGTACACAATAATGAATGACGCCATGCTTTAAAAATGTAGGTTCTTCATAACTGGTCAATTCACTTGTTTCAAAACAGCCACCTCTGTCAATAGCCACATCAATGATAATGCTGTTTGGTCGCATGGCTGCAACCATTTCTTCGGTTACTACCACAGGTGCTCTACCATATTCATTGCTTAAAGCACCAACTGCAACTTCACAGGTTTTTAATTGCTTGGCTAAAATCCTTGGTTCTAAAACACTGGTCCAGACCCTTTGTCCAAGATTATTTTGCATTTGTTTTAACCGATAAATATTGTTGTCAAATACTTTGACAGATGCACCCATAGCCAATGCATTGCGGGTAGCACATTCCCCAACAATGCCCGCTCCAATGATCACAACTTTGGTTGGTGGAATGCCACTGATACCGCCTAGTAGAACCCCTTTCCCCTCATTGAAACTACTGAGGTATTGACCCGCAATCAACATCACAGCACTACCAGCAATTTCACTCATGCTGCGTACGATTGGATAAGTGCCACTATCATCTTTGAAATTTTCAAAACTCAGTGCAGTGATCCGTTTGGCCATCATCTGTTCAATGATTTCCTTTTTTAGCGCTGAATGATGAATGGGCGAAATAATGGTCTGATTCATTTGTAGAAGCGGCATATCTTCTTCAACTGGTGGTGCACTTTTTACCAATATTGGACATTGATACACTGCAGCTCGGTCATACACTATTTGTGCCCCAGCTTCTGCATAATCTTTATCTGAATAATGGCTTCTTTCACCTGCATTGTGTTCAATGGTCACCATATTGCCATTGGCTACCAATACCCCAACTGCATCAGGGGTTAATGCGATTCTATTTTCTTGAAAAGCAATTTCTCTAGGAATGCCAATATGCAATTTTGCACCTGGTGTTTTGATATCTAAGGTTTCCTCCATTGCTTCATACAATAACGAAGGGCTGATGCTGGGTCTACTGGTTGCCATGTGTAAGGTTAAAGGATGAAGTTAACAAATTAAGCTTGTTCTTCAGGAATATACAGACGTCTGGTTTCTGGATCTAAAACTTCCAAGTACAAATGAAGCGTATCTGAACCCAATAAGCTGGGGGCGTTTTCAGGCCATTCCACCAAACAATACTGGCCACTGGTCAATAAATCTTCAACCCCAGCATCAATGGCTTCAGCTTCATTTTTGAGGCGATACCAATCCATATGATAAATAGCCCCTATTGATTCACTGCAGTATTCATTCACAATTGAAAAAGTAGGACTACTAATGGCATCTTTTGCACCCAAATAAGTGCATAAAGCATGAATAAACGTGGTTTTGCCTGCTCCCATTGGTGCATGAAACGCCCAGACTTTGTGCTTTTTGAGCTTCTTAAAAAAAGCTGCCGCAACAGGACTGATCTGATCAATGGTAAAAATTGCATCCATGCTACAAAGATAGTTGGCTAATTGAGAATATTAATCCAATATCGCAAACGGCACTAGCAAGGCTTTAGTAAATTTGAATATGGAAAAAGTGAACTGGACTGTAACAGGCATGAGTTGCACCAACTGTGCCTTATCCATCGATAAATTTTTGAATGAAAAAGGCATGACCGATGTGAAAGTCAATTTCATTGGTGGTGATGTAAGTTTTCAACTGCCTGAAGGCATCGATAAAACAACTATACAAAAAGGGATTCACGATTTGGGCTATCAAGTAAAGGGGGAAGCCTCCATTGGCAAACAACCCAAACGGTTGTTTCAAACGCATTTGCAAAGGTTTTCCTTTTGTGCAATATTTACAGCCCCATTAATGCTGCATATGATTCCTGGCCTTCATATTCATTGGCTCATGAATCCCTATGTTCAAATGGCTTTAACCATACCAGTTTTTATGCTTGGCATGGATTTTTTTGGAAGAAGTGGTTTAAAAAGCCTACTCAAAGGCGTGCCCAATATGAATGTATTGATTGCATTAGGGGCGTTGTCTGCATTTGTTTACAGTTTATATGGAACATTAACCAATCAAGCCGCGCAGTTTATGTTTTACGAAACTACGGCTACCATCATTACATTGGTGTTCTTAGGGTATTGGATGGAAGACAAATCTGTTGAACAAACCCAAGTGGCGTTGAAAAAATTGGTAAAGTCGCAAAAGACCATGGCCAATATGATTGCGTATGATGCAGACCAGACTGAACATATTTTTCCCGTTGAAAATACCACGCTCAAAACAGGTGATTTATTGTTAATTAGAACGGGGGAAGCCGTTCCGATGGATTGCAAAATTTTATCTGGAGAAGTAGCAGTGGATGAATCCATTATTACAGGGGAATCCATCCCTGTTGAGAAAAAAGTAAAAGACATTTTAATCGGGGGGTCTACCATTGTAAACGGTTCAGTAAAAGCATATGTAACCGCTGTAGGACAAGACTCCGTATTGGGCAATATTTTACAGCTGGTTAAAAATGCTCAAACAGAAAAACCACCTGTTCAATTGCTGGCCGACAAGATCAGTGCTGTATTTGTTCCTGTTGTATTAGGCATTGCCTTAGTAAGTTTCTTACTCAATTATTATGTTGGAGGCATTGATTTCACTGACAGCTTATTGCGGAGCATCGCGGTTTTAGTGATTGCATGTCCATGCGCAATGGGCCTTGCAACGCCAGCAGCCATTGCAGTGGGTCTTGGTAGAGCTGCTAGAAATGGGATTCTTTTCAAGAACACCAAAACATTGGAACTATTTAAAAATATCAAACAAGTGGTATTTGATAAAACAGGTACACTTACCACTGGACAATTTACGATTGAGGCGATGCATTTAACAGATGCAGGTAAAGCACTGGGAGAAGACCGTTGCAAACAAATTGCTTTTTCATTAGAAAAATATTCAACGCATCCATTAGCTAAAGCGATTGCCAGAGAATGGAAAACCAATACAGATCTTCGATTAAACAAAATCACTGAAGAAAAAGGGAAAGGAATTATGGCAGAAGATAAAGAAGGCAATACATATATGGCCACTTCCTTTCATGGGGTTTCGCATTTAACAACTGACCAATCCTACAATATTTATTTGGTAAAGAATCAAGAATTATTGGCTTCTATCAAATTACAAGATCAAATAAGACCAGAAGCATCATTGGTGATTCAAACGTTGAAGCAACAAGGCATCAAAACAATTTTGCTCAGCGGCGATATGAAAGCCAAATGTGAGTTTGTAGCCAATCATTTAAATATTGACGAAGTATTTGCAGAGCAAAACCCAAGTCAAAAATTAGAAAAAATTACAGCACTTACTGCTGTCATGCCTACAGCAATGGTAGGGGATGGCATCAATGATGCGCCCGCTTTAGCCAAAGCAACAGTAGGCATTTCCTTGAGTGATGCAACACATATTGCAGTACAAAGTGCTGAAGTGGTCTTAATGAATCATGGTTTAAAAAATTTTACATTAGCACTTGGATTAGGCAAACACACGTATTTAACCATTCAACAAAATTTATTCTGGGCATTGATTTATAATATTGTTGCGATACCTGTTGCTGCGCTAGGTTTTTTAAGTCCAACAATTGGTGCATTGGTCATGGGGCTTAGCGATGTGGTACTTGCCATCAATTCTGTTAGATTGAACTATAAAAAAGTGTTTTAATCATTTTGACATCCGCCTTAGACATACTAAAGAAATATTGGCATCACAGTGCTTTCAGACCCTTGCAAGACACCATTATACAATCTGTGTTGGATGGTAAGGATTGTGTAGCCTTGTTGCCCACAGGAGGAGGCAAATCTGTTTGTTTTCAAATCCCTGGTATACTTTTACCAGGTGTAACATTGGTGATCAGCCCTTTGATAGCGCTGATGAAAGACCAGGTAGATGGATTGAATAAAAAAGGCATTCCCGCAGTTGCTATTCACAGCGGCATGACAAAAGAAGCAGTAAAAACTGTTTTAATGGATGCAACTGAATCTGCATTCAAATTTGTGTATTGTTCTCCGGAAAGACTTGAAAGTCCGGTATTTAATGAATATCTACCATTGATTCCGTTTAGCTTATTAGTGATTGATGAAGCCCATTGTATTTCACAATGGGGGTATGATTTCAGGCCGGCATATTGCAGGATTGCTGCCACGAAACAAAAATTAAACAATATCAAAACCATTGCAGTTACAGCATCCGCTACACCTTTGGTTTTAAATGATATTCAAATACAGCTTGGCTTAACCAATGCTGCAGTATTTAAGCAATCCTTTGTAAGACCAAATATTTCTTACAGTTGTTTTGAAACAGAGAGTAAGATTAATAAACTACTCAACATTTTAGAGAAAGTACCTGGGAGCAGTATTGTGTATTGCAATAATAGAAAACAATGTAAAAAAATTGCTGAAGCCATTTTGTTACAAGGTATTAGTGCAGATTTTTATCATGCCGGATTAGACCAAACTTTAAGAGAACAAAAACAGTTGAATTGGATACAGAACAAAACAAGAGTGATGGTATGCACCAACGCTTTTGGCATGGGTATCGATAAGCCTGATGTTAGATCAGTCATTCACCATGATGTACCAGACTGTCTAGAAAATTATTATCAAGAAGCTGGCAGAGCAGGCAGAGATGAAAAAAGAGCTTTTGCTGTTTTGTTATGGCAAAAAAAAGATTTGAAAACTTTGGTTGAAAATGGCGATACAAAATTCCCGCCTATCCCTATCATACAGCAAGTGTATCAAGCGATAGCAGATTTTTTACAAATACCTGTTGGTAACGGAGAAGGCTTATATTATGATTTTGATTTTAGTCGGTTTGTTACCAATTTTAAATACGACCCATTATTGGTAGTTAATGTATTGAGGATTTTAGAACAAGAAGGACATTTGCAATTTAATGAACAGATTTTTTTGCCAACACAAGTGCATTTTAATACCGATGCAGATTCATTAAAGGCATTTGAAGACATGTATCCCATACTTGAGCCGTTAATTAAAGCCCTACTCAGAACTTATGCTGGTATCTTTTACAACAGAACTTCTGTGTATGAGCAAAGCCTTGCTAGAATTTGCCATACAGATGTAGAGACGATTACCAAACAGCTTAAACAATTGCATAACCAAGGCATCATCGTTTATCTGCCGAAGAAAGAAACCCCTCAAATCCATTTTTTATTAAACCGTGCTCCTGCACAATATCTTCACATTCATCAAGACCAGTATTTACAAAGGAAACAATTGCATACTGAACGCATCAATACCATGGTTCAATACGCAACACTTACAAAAACTTGTAGAAGCAACTATATTGGACAATACTTTGGAGACAAGAGCACAGTAGCTTGTGGCGTTTGTGATCATTGCTTAAACCATAAACGCACTACCATTTCTAATGCCCAAATTGAACTGATTGAAACCAGTCTAAAAAAAATGGGCAAAGAAGGTGTATTCCTAAATGATTTCTTAGAACAAAACAAACAGCTGTCTACTAAAAAAATTTGGACTATTTTAGACTTCCTGCAAGCTGAAGCAAAAGTCAGCATTACAGAAACAAAGCAAATCATTTGGACCAGTAAAGACTAATAACGTTTTCGCGCACTAGATCTGCTACTGCTTCTACCACCCAAACCCAGCGCCCCTAGTAAGCTTCTGGTAATGATACTTGCAGCAGTTCTCCCTACTTGTTTAACAATTGGATTATCAAAAAAGCTCTCGTCTTTTTGGCGACTGCTTGTTGTATTGGCTTCTTTGCTGGCAGTGGCTTCATTGTTTTCTGCTGCAGTTTTTGCTTGTGCTTCAGCCAATTTAGCGCTTAATATTTCATGTGCACTTTCACTGTCTAATACCTGATTGTATTTGGGTACTAATTTGCTTTGTGCATTGATCTGATTAATTTCAGCTTCCGTTAAAATATCCATTCTACTTTGTGGAGGATTCAGCATCGTATGCACCAATGGGGTTGGTATTCCTTTCTCATTTAATAATGTTACAAACGCTTCTCCTATTCCCAACTGCGTGATTAATTCAGCAACATCGTAAAATTCAGATTCAGGAAAATTATCCGCAGCTTGCTTGATTGTTTTTCTATCGGCTGCTGTAAATGCACGCAATGCATGTTGCACTTTTAATCCCAATTGACTTAAAATGGAGGCAGGTACATCTTGTGGATTTTGGGTACAAAAAAATATCCCCACACCCTTAGACCTGATTAGCTTTATGACGGTTTCTAATTGTTGCAATAATGCATCGGATGCTTCTTGAAAAATCAAGTGCGCTTCATCTATAAACAAAACCAATTTGGGTTTATCTAGATCCCCCTCTTCAGGGCAACTGGCATATAGCTCTGCCAAAAGCTGCAACATAAATGTTGAGAACAATTTTGGCTTATCCTGCATATCAGTAACACGCAAAATATTAATCATACCCCTTCCATCATCGCTGATGCGCATCAAATCGTCGATTTCAAAACTTTTTTCACCAAAAAAAACATCAGCACCCTGTTGTTGTAGCTCAATCACTTTTCGCAAAATTGTACCTGTAGAAGTGGTAGAAATTTTACCATAAGACTGTTCCATTTCTGCCTTTCCTTCGGCACCAATGAACTGCAATACTTTAATAAAATCTTTTAAGTCAAGTAAAGGCATCGCTTGGTCGTCGCAGTATTTAAATATCATGGATACCAAGCCACCCTGTGTATCATTTAAACCCAATATTTTACTTAATAATACTGGTCCAAATTCAGACACCGTTGCACGTAGTTTTACTCCATTCCCGCCTGTTAAGGTCAATAACTCTACAGGATAAGCAGTAGGCTTCCATTGAATACCCAATTTTGCAGATCGCTCAACAATTCTTTCATTTGAAGTACCCGCTGCAGCAATCCCACTTAAATCACCTTTGATGTCCATAACCATTACGGGCACACTGTTGTCACTTAAGCACTCACTGATGAGTTGAAGCGTCTTGGTTTTTCCAGTACCAGTTGCACCAGCAATTAACCCATGGCGATTCAATGTTTTGAGCGGAATATAAATACTGGCATCTTTTACTACTTCACCATTCAAAATGCCACACCCAATTTTTACTTGTTCTCCTTTGAATTGATAGCCCTTTTGAACGGCTTCTGTAAATGCTTGTGGCTGGCTCATATAAATGATTTGTTGCAAAATAACCAAAGCCTACCTTGTCGTAAAATATATTTTGATCCATTGAAATAAGTAATTTTATACAAACCATTATGATGATAAAACAATTTTGGAACAAACACTGGTTAATGCACAAAGTCGTTGGCCTTATTTGCTTAATGATGGGTACATGGGGGTTTTTCAGCAGCATGCTTGGTGACGATTATACAATTAACTTACACATTGACCAAACACTTAGCATACAAAAGCCCCAGGCCTTGCTAACTTTTGCCAATGCCAAACTAATCACCAATGAAACGGTACTTGAAATTAAAAACCCAACCATAGTGCAGCGTATATTTTGGCCTAACCAATCAAACTTTGAACCATTGGTTTGGTTAGTTATTGGTATCACTGGTATAGTGATGCTTAAAATATTCATAAAGCTTGGCCCTGAAATTACTTTTGAAAAATCTAATTTAAAATGGCTGAGTATGCTTTGCAGTAGTTATATCCTTTGCTTTTTCATTTTCCATTTCAGTGGTTATTTTATCAATGCACAGGTGCAAGCCTTAACCAACGAACAAATATCCTATAACAGACATGGCAATAACCATGTATCCAACCTTGTTTGGATTGGTTTCCTATTTGTATTCGTTTATCAACTCTACAAAAAAGGCCTAGCATTACAAGAAAGCAAAGGTTAAATAGTACTTTTGCAACATGAAAAAGTGGTGGTTATTGGGCAGTATTGTTTGTATTTGCTTTACAGTAATTGGCTTCAATGCGCCTGCCCCTATTTTAACCAAAGCCCAATTGGGTAAAAAACTTTTTTTTGACCCTATTCTTTCTGAGAATCAAACCATCAGTTGCGCCAGTTGCCATATTCCACAATATGCATTTGCAGACACGCTGGCCATCAGCTTAGGTGTCAATGGCACGCCAGGATCTAGAAATGCCCCAAGTGTGATGAATGTAAAGGGGCATGGCCCTTTTTTCTGGGATGGCAGAGCAGCAAGTTTAGCAGTACAAGCATTAATGCCGATTGAAAACCCCGTAGAAATGAATTTGCCCATAGACCAAGCTGTGCAACGTTTAAAAACACACAAGGTCTATGCGCCCTTATTCCGATCCATTTTCAAACAGATGCCTTCCGCCCAGAACCTTGGCGAAGCATTGGCAGCTTACCAAAATACTTTAGAAACCGATGCATCTGCATTTGATTTAGACCAATTGTCTGCTTCAGCTGAAAGAGGCAGGCGTTTGTTTGTCAGCAATAAAACCAAATGCTTTGATTGCCACAATGGCCCTGACTTTACCAACGACGACTTTAAAAATATTGGTCTTTATGATGGCATCAAATTGACCGATAAGGGACGATTCAGCATTACAAAGGATTCACAAGACCTTGGCAAGTTTAAAACACCGGGCCTTCGCAATGTAGCCGTTACAGGCCCATATATGCACAATGGTATGTTCAAAACCCTAGAAGAAGTAGTTGATTACTACAATAACCCTTATCAATTTGTGCCCAAACCCATTAATTTAGATTCCACCCTTCTTGAGCCACTCCAATTAACCAACCAACAAAAAAAAGACTTGGTTAATTTTCTAAAAGCGCTCACTGATCAACAATACCTAAAAAAAGCCCAGTAAGATATTTAACAAAAGATTGCACGGCTTAGCTCGGGAAATAATAGTAAATTATTGTTATTTCACTCAAAATATCATCAATGGAAGACAAAAAACAATACCAGATTTTACTCTGCGAAGACGATACTAACTTAGGAATGGTTTTAAAAAATTACCTAGAGCTAAACGAATATGATGTAACACTTGAAAGAGATGGCAGATTGGGTTTGGCCGCTTTTCAGCGTGAAAAATTCGATATCTGTTTATTAGACGTCATGATGCCCAATATGGATGGCTTCACTTTGGCAGAGGAAATCAGAGACATCGATCCAGATGTGCCGTTGTTTTTCTTAAGTGCAAAAACCATGAAGGACGATATCATTCAAGGATATAAACTAGGGGCTGATGATTATATCACAAAACCTTTTGACAGTGAAGTATTGTTGTTAAAAATCAAAGCCATTCTCAAGCGAAACGAAGAAGAAAATAAAATCAGTGATAATATTGAATTTGATTTAGGCGGTTACCATTTTAATCCAAAATTGAGGGAATTAAAAATTGGCACCACCATGCAAACCCTGTCTCCAAAAGAAAATGAGTTGTTGAAAATGTTGGCTGAACACAAGAACGACTTATTGCCTCGTGAAAGAGCATTGAAAAAAATATGGGGCAGTGATACTTATTTTAATGGACGCAGCATGGATGTATACATCGCCAAATTGCGCAAATATTTAAAAGAAGATACCAATATTGAAATTGTCAATATTCACGGAAATGGTTTTAGACTGGTAGCCCCTTAGGCATTTTTTGCTTAAGTGAACAGCTCTCCAGCTTCACCCCTTTTCATTGCAACCCCTAGGTGATTGTAAGCTTTCAAAGTAGCTTCCCTTCCTCTAGGGGTTCTTTGTAAAAAGCCTTCTTGAATTAAAAAAGGCTCATATACTTCCTCAATAGTACCAGGTTCTTCGCCAACTGCAGTTGCAATGGTGGTAATACCAACTGGGCCACCTTTAAATTTATTAATGATTGCCGACAAAATGCGGTTGTCCATTTCATCTAAACCATGGGCATCCACATTCAATGCTTTCAATGCATGTTGCGTAATTCCTAAATCAATTTTACCATCATTTAATACCTGGGCAAAATCCCTTACACGGCGCAAGAGGCCATTGGCAATTCTTGGCGTGCCCCTGCTGCGTCCCGCAATTTCAGCTGCTGCATCAATGGTAATATTGGTACCAAGTATTGCAGCACTTCGTTCAATGATTTTTTGCAATACTGACGCACCATAATATTCTAATCTAGATTTAATACCAAAACGAGATAATAAGGGCGCTGTTAACAACCCACTACGCGTGGTAGCACCTACCAAGGTAAATGGATTCAAATTGATTTGAATGCTCCGAGCATTGGGGCCGGTATCAATCATGATATCAATTTTAAAATCCTCCATAGCAGAATAAAGGTATTCTTCTACCACAGTGCTCAACCGATGAATTTCATCAATAAACAACACATCATTGGGTTGCAAATTGGTTAACAATCCAGCTAAGTCACCTGGCTTCTCAATGACAGGTCCAGAAGTTTCTTTAATACTAACGCCCAACTCATTGGCCACAATTCTGCTTAATGTGGTCTTACCCAATCCTGGAGGACCATGAAATAAAATATGATCCAAAGCCTCCCCTCTTAATTTGGCAGCTTTAATAAAAATGACCAGATTTTCAATTAACTGAGGTTGTCCAGAGAAATCATCAATTTCCCGGGGGCGAATGGTATTCTCAAACTCCTTTTCAGCAGGATTTAAGCCATTCAAATCATTGTTCAGTGGATTATTTGACATAACTATTCAAAAGTACAAATAAAGCAGTCCTTATCTTTGGTAAAATTATCGGGTCGTGCAAAGAAAAGCTTTGGTGCTAGGGGCAAGTGGATTAACAGGATCGTACTTGCTTGAAATGTTGTTGGAATCTGAGGCATATAGCCAAGTGACCATCTACGTTCGCAATCCTTTGGGCAGAAGCCATCCTAAATTGGTAGAGCAGATGATCAATTTTGCCACCATTGAATCTTGGACTGATGCAGATGATGTGTATTGTTGTTTAGGAGCCACCATTAAAACAGTCAAAACAAGAGAAGCATTTACTTTGGTTGATTTGTACGCTCCTTTGCATATTGCCAAATTGCAATTGGCAGCTGGCAGCAAGCGATTTTTAGTCATTAGTGCGGCGGGTGCTAATCCTAAATCAAGTGTCTTTTATAATAAAACAAAGGGCCGATTAGAACAGGCATTGAAACAATTGAACTATAGTTCCATTTACATTTTTCAACCTTCCTTTATTTTAGGCCCAAGAAAAGAATCAAGATGGCTTGAAGAAATTGGAATTTATGTTGCGTTAAAAGCCATTCCAATTATGAAAGGCCGATTTAAAAAATACATTCCAGTACATGCTAAAGCCATTGCCAGAAGTATGCTCTACTTTGCAGTGCACTCAAAAACTGGCATCCACACCATACCATCTGATATCATCAAACAGTGGGAACAACCCAACTTCACGCCAACGGCTTAGCCCATTGTATCAGATTTAATAGTAAGTCAGGATCTGGACAATTGTTCAGATAAGTTGATCGATTTGCCAAACTACAAACACCAGGATAATCGCCCTCTTTGCCTTCCATGTTTAAGATTAATTGAAAGTGCAAATGCGGTGGCCATTGACCGTTCTCAGCAGGTTCGCCAAAGTGTGCAAACACTTCACCTGCTTGAATAGGTTTGCCTACCGTCAAGTCAGCAAGATCAGACAATGCCAAATGCCCATACAAACTATGGAAACATGTTCCATCTATCTGGTGCGTTAAAATAATGGTAGCGCCATAATCCCCATAAGCCTCATTAAAGGCAAAACTGTGCACGGAACCTGTCAAGGGCGCAGCAACTGCTGTTCCTGCTTTCCCCCAAATATCAACCCCTAAATGGATGCAGCGCGCATCTTCTGCAACAGCCCCATCAAACACCCTACTTCTGGCATACACTGTTCGATGTTCATTGTATCCACCGATGCCATACAATGCATTGGCAGCTTTCAAAGTATCGTTAATGTATTGAGAAAAGTTGGTTGTATCTTCTATCAACGTTGTGGTCAGTGCCAAATTTTTTTCAGTAAAATCCAATGAAAGCAATTGGTCCCTTTGGGGATCAAACGCTACAATTGGCTGAATCGCTAACGCTTGCTGTTGCTTAACCCATGCTTCAAAACGATTGGCATCCATGCAATACTTTTTTTACAAACTTACCGCAATAAAAGTCACAAGCCATTTGTATGACCCACTTAATTCACTTTGATGATTTTGTTGGCATCGCTTGCGCCGACTACTAAAAAAGGGGGATCCTTATCAATACGATTTCCACTCATGACCACTCCCACTTGCCTTGATGATGCCAAATACAACTTTGTACCTACAGTATACGATACAGCTCTTTTAATACCAGGGAATAAAATATAACCATAGGTACTGTTACCTGACACACCTGGACTGTACCCGATAAGGGTTACCTTCTTAGGCAGTAATTGCGTATTTTTCAAATAGAAGTTGATCATTTTAGGCGCTTCAGTTTGAGCGATGATCATTTGTGTCAATAAAAAACTACAGATCAGGAAGAAAGGTTTCATTGTGTGATTATTTAGATGATTGATTTATTGTTTGATACGATCCATTTCGGCACTAGCGCCAGTTTCACGATCTCTAGCACTTTTAATTTTATTGTTGCCAAATCTGACACTAAAGCTTACAGAAATATTTCTGCTTTCCCATTTACGATAGGTTCTTAGGTTCAAAGTATTCGTAATGGCAGTTTGTTCCCAACGTTGCGTATTTAGCAAATCTGTGATGCCTAATTTAATAGTAGCTTGATCCTTGAATATTTTTTTACTTACGCCTAAGTTGATGCTGCCCAAAGCTTTTGACTGATAAATGGTTGTAGCATTTTGAAAATTATACCAAGCACTGATGTCTGCATTCCATTTTTTTCCTAGACTAAAATTTTGACTCATATATCCGTTCATGCCCCAACTGCTTTGTGAACGATTTTCAATTGTTCCAAAACCATTCAGTGTAACGGCATATGATTGATAAAAGGGCGATACACTCACATACATATTCCACCAATTGTTGACAGGAACAGGACTACTGATGCTGATATTCAACATCTTTCTGGTGCCAGCATTTTGTGGCGTCATGATGGTGTTCTTACCTATTTGATAGGTTAATTGTTCAATATAATTACTGGTTACACCATATTGAACTTTGATAGATGTTGCGTATTTATAGGTGTAACTCAATTCAGCACCATAAGTGATTTGAGGAATCAAATAAGGATTGCCTTGTTCACTATTAAATGCATCTAACTGATAGATAAAGGGGTTCTGGTCTTGGTAATTCGGGCGATCAATTCGTTTGGTAAATGCAAAACCAAATTGATTGTTTTGGTTCAATTGATATTGTACAAAAACAGTTGGAAACAAATTCAAATAACTGGTATCTGGCTTTATAGATTGAACTTTATTGAGCGCGGTTGACAAGCCATTCACAGTAGTTTGTTCTGCTCTTAACCCAGCTTGCAAAGACCATTTATTGAGTTTGGCTTGCACACTGAAATAAGCAGCGTGAATGTATTCTTTAAATTCAAATTGATTAGACTTACCCGTATCTGCCTTCCATTGTGCATTCAATGCTTGGTTCACCAATAATTGATTATTAGCCAATGAATAGACCGATTTAAACCCGGTTTCAATTTGCACGCGATTCGATAATTGGTGTGTATAATCTGCACGAATACTGCGAATGCTGATGCTTACATCGGCTTCATTCTTAATGGCATTTTGGGTACTATTCATTCCAATTGCTGGACCAGTTTGAACGGTTACCAAATTATTCAACGCAGCATAAAACTGTGTGTAATCAGCGTCAATATTTAAACTTTGTTTAGACCCATTGACCCAACGATAATTGGCGTTGTAATTATTCCGACGAATATTACTTGGCGCATCGCTTTGTGTGATGACATTTGTATCTACACCCGCCAAAGATAAAATGGCAGTCAGGTTGCGATTATCCATATTGGTGAACCGACTGTTTTGAACCCAGAGCAAACCAATAGTGGTTTTTTTATTGACTGCATAGTCAACCCCTACCCGACTGTTATTGCCTCCAAAATCGTCTTTCTCTATACCACGCTGAATGAATTGTTGCCCAACTAATACACGATCATTGTTGGCAATGGTTTCTTGATAGCCTTTATTGATGCCAAAATTGCCAAACCAATTCCACTTATTTTTTCTAAAGTTTAAATTGGTAGACCCGCTAGAACGCGCATGCGTACTTTGGGTAAAATTGCCTGTTACCGAACCGTTGAACCCATTGGTCAAGCTTTTTTTCAAAATGATATTGATAATCCCTGCATTACCTGCCGCATCAAATTTTGCAGAAGGATTGGCAATTATTTCAATTTCTTTGATATTGTCAGACTCAATGCTCTTGAGTAATTGTGCCAAATCCTGCGCTGATAATTGGGTATTCTGGTTATCAATCAACACGGTTACCCCATTCTTGCCTCCCATTTGAATGTTCTCGTTAGGATCAACCACTACCCCGGGTGCAATTTTCAATAAGTCTAAAGCATTTTGCCCTGCAGTAGAAGGTTTGGCTGAAATGTTTAGGACAGTTTTGTCAACCAGGGTCTTAATAAATGGTTGCTTGGCCACCACTGTTACTTCAGTGGTATTCTTAGCCTGAATGGTATCAGCTAAAGGTAAAGTTTGTGCTTGGGCCATCGTGCCCAACAACAAGAAAAAAGCGGTCATGAATGTTTGCATGGTCATTGTTTATGGGTGCAAATTGCGCCCACAAAAACCCGATGCCGCCTCAGATCATTATTTGAGACATGCAAATAAGGTCTCAAATAATGAACCATTGACAATGAACAACTTATGAAATGCTAATTATTTAATTTGATACGTTTTAGGATTATCGCCCGTAAATTTTTTGAAGGCTCTATTGAAAGTAGCTTTGCTGTTAAACCCTGCATCATAGGCCAAACCCATGATGGTTAAATGAGCATTTGCAGGATCAGCCAATTGTGCTTTTACTTCAAGCACTCTGAATTCATTTACATAATCATTGAAGTTTTTACCAAAACTTCGGTTGATGATTTTAGATAAAATAGAAGGATTCGTCCCTAAATGATTGGCCAGGTCGGTAAGTGTGAGCTCGGGATTGCGGTACATTTTTTCAATCTGCATGGCATGGTCCACTTTTTTTGTCCATTCGGGGGGAATGATGCTGTCCGCGGATTGGGCAACTGTCGCATCTGCTGTGTCTGACACCACTTCAAACGCCGCGTCTTCTGCCTGCAGCATATCAGGCCCAGATCCCCCCCCAATTAAAGCAGGCATTTGGTAGCGCAAAAAATCTAACTCAAACGTCTTTTTTTGTTCTATGGAATTGGCATATCCCGTAATAGCAATATAATAAAAGATAAAAGCAAATAATAGATAGTACCACCAGGTATCTTGATAGCCAATATTTACCCCGACTAATCTTAAAATATCCAATAAAACAGTCGAGAAAAAATACAAAAAACAAGCAATCAAAAAATTTCTCACCCATTTAAACTGAACCGTATCTGCAAATGAAAGTTCTTGCACGATAAACGCCCTGTACATCAAATAATAGCGTAAGCTCAGTACCAAATAAATCAATAAACTAAAAAATCCTATGGCTTGGTACCAAGTATCAAAATCAGGGTCATTCTGACCATCCATCAAATAATATTTTTTCAAAACCAGTAAATCGGTTACTGCTACAATGATGGTCCAAATGATGTAGGCGATGCCTGGCACAAAATGCCACCAATCTAACTTGGTGAATTTAAACTGAGGATTCAATAAACTGCGGATGTACATGAAAATAACTGGCCCCATTAATAGGGTATGGTTCATGGGAACATAGAACATAAAATTTCTACATTCTAAACATTCGGTTCCCCAATACCAACCTGCAAACCCCAACATCCACGGGCAGATGTAAAGAATGCTCATGATCAAAAAGAACCCCAGCCAATTATCGGAAGTCCGTTCTTTTTGATA
>JAIXYL010000152.1 GCA_027490265.1 Sediminibacterium sp. | reverse complement strand
TGTACAGTATATTGATTTGGGGACTCTATATTTTAGGCACCTGGATTGGACTCTACGCTACTGCAGGCACCAGTAGTTTGGGCTTAGCCGCTGCTGTTTCTGCATTAGCATTCGGCAGCATTGGCATGATCATCACCCCCGGAGGAATTGGTGCTTATGCTTATTTTATTGCCAAAGTATTAGAAAAAAACGGAGTGGGATTCGAATTAGGATTTGCCAATGGTACATTGCAATGGTTTGCCCAATTTATCATTGTATTGATCGTAGGATTTATCAGCTTGGGCTTATTGCCATGGTACAACAAAAAACCAATACAACATGAAAGCCACTAGAGCCATCGAACAAAAAATATTTACACTTGAAGCTTTGCAAAAACAACTGGCTGCATGGCGCGTAAACAATAAAACAGTGGCATTCACCAATGGCTGTTTCGACATTTTACATGAGGGACATATTTTCTCCTTGAATCAAGCTGCTTCGGAAGCCGATATTTTAGTAATTGGTGTGAACAGCGACCAAAGTGTCAAGCGATTAAAAGGACCAGAAAGACCAATCAACAATCAACAAAGCAGAAGCATACTGCTCAGCAATTTGGCAGTTGTAGACGCCGTAGTCGTATTTGAAGAAGATACACCATTGGCATTGATTCAAGCGATCATGCCCGATGTCATTGTAAAAGGTGGCGATTACACCGTTGACCAAATAGTGGGTGCCAAAGAAGTGTTGGCCAATGGTGGTCGAGTGGTCATTAATCCCATCGTAGATGGATTCTCGACCACAGGCATCATACAACTGATTAAGCAGTCGTATTCATAAAACTCAACAAAGACTTAACATCGATTTTTTGATGTAACTACTATATTTGATTATGTCAAAAAAGCATTTAATTCAAAGAGATATTAGCTGGCTTAGTTTTAATGCCAGAGTATTGCAAGAAGCCAATGACCCAACCGTTCCATTAAGAGAGCGCATTAGATTTTTGGGCATTTTTTCAAATAATACCGATGAATTTTTTAGAGTCCGTGTAGCAACCCTTAAACGAATGATTGAGTTTGCTGAGAAAAGAAAGAAACTCAACATGTATATGGAGGAAGATCCTCAACAAATTTTGGATCAAATTCAGATGACGGTATTGCAACAACAAAACGAATTCAATCGCATTTGGAATGGCATTATCAAAGAATTAAAGAAAGAAAAAATTACACTGCTGTCTGAAACACAGCTCAATAAAACGCAGCAGACATTTGTACGAAAATTCTTTGACGAAGAAGTAAGAGCGAATATTATTCCACTAATGATTGAGAGTTTACCGCAACTACCCTACCTCAGAGACAAATCCATTTATTTAGGTGTGGTGATGCGCAAACAAAATTCGGCCTATCAACAGAAATATGCATTGATTGAAATTCCATCAAAAGCAGTTGGGCGGTTTATTATTTTACCATCAAGGAATGGAGAAAAAAACATCATTTTATTAGAAGATGTCATACGGTACAATTTACCAGTTATCTTCTCTTATTTCGGTTACGATTTGTTTGATGCCCATGTATTTAAAGTGACCAAGGACGCAGAAATAGATTTGGACAATGATATCAGCACCAGCTTTGCTGAAAAGATTGAAAAAGGCATTAAGAACAGACGTAAGGGCAAGCCTGTCAGATTTGTGTACGATAAAGAAATGGATCCAGGTTTGCTAGAATATTTAATTAGAAGACTCAGCTTAAACCGTAAGAGTAATATTATACCAGGGGGAAGAATTCACAACTTTAGGCATTTTATGGACTTCCCAGATATCTTGGAAAATAAGAGTACACGCAGAGCCTCGTTTATTCCCAAATCCCTACAAACATCTTTGCGCGTTACAGATATCATTTTGAAGCAAGACGTCATGCTGCATTTCCCTTATCATGCATTCGACCCCATTATTGACTTGCTAAGAGAAGCGGCAATGGACCCTGACGTCTTGTCCATTAAAATCACTGCTTATCGTTTGGCGTCCAATTCTAAAATCATCAATGCCCTGATTAATGCTGCCCGCAATGGCAAACAAGTGGTTGTGATGTTAGAACTCAAGGCCCGATTTGACGAAGAAGCCAATTTAGAATGGAAGAAAATTTTAGAAGAAGAAGGGGTTAAAGTTTTACTTGGCATCCCGAAAATGAAAATCCATGCCAAGCTTTGTGTCATCAGTAAAAAAAGTGGTACCCGATCTAAACAATATGGTTTTGTGAGCACTGGTAATTTGAATGAAAAAACTGCCCGGGTTTATGGCGACCATTGTCTATTAACCGCCAACCGGAATATCATGGGCGACATCAACAAAATCTTCCGGTATCTAGAAAATTGGAAAGCAGGCCCTACCCTATTAAGAACCTGCAAAACCCTGATGGTCTGCCCTACTAATATGCGCAATGAATTGTACCGCTTAATAGATACAGAAATCAAATATGCCAAAGCTGGAAAACCAGCTGGGATTATTTTAAAAGTGAACTCACTCAGCGAT
>JAIXYL010000134.1 GCA_027490265.1 Sediminibacterium sp. | reverse complement strand
TTTGTAGCAACAAAACTCACTTTCGCATTGCGGGTGCCAAATGTTTTTTGTGCATTCAATTGCGTAAAGCCAATGGTTAAAGCGGCGATTAGCATTAATTGTTTCATATCATTGAATTAGTTGGGGTTATTCATTTTATTTAAAATAGTCAATTGGGGTATAAGCACACGATTCATTATGGAACGAGTACGCCTTCATTAATCACCACATTAGCGTCCGGAATATAGCCGGTACAAATGCCTTTGAAACGAATGGTTGTGCCGGGTTTTAGCTCACCAGGATTGGTTTTAAACGTACAATTGATTACAAAAAAGGGATCATCTGTCTTAAAGTTAACCACCGATTGTCCGTCTTGGTTGCTGCTTTGATCTAATACTTCCCCTTCTATTTCGATGGCTTTGTCTAAGTATTGTGCGTTGGCTTTTGCCTCATCCGTTTTAAAAGCTTCAAACAATTGTTGCGCTTTTATGGCAATGGCTTTTTCTGTGGTTACATCTCGATGCGGCTTGGTAAAGATTCTGTAAACGATGATGCCACCTGTAACAGCCCCTACCAACACCAGGATTAAGATTATTTTAGTCCATTTTTTCATGGGTGCTTATTTTAATGTTTAAACAACGAAATTAATCATTTGTTTTTAATTTATTGAACATATTGTTGAACAGGCAGTCGATTGGCGATGCTCCGGGCCAATGTCATTTCATCTGCATATTCTAGTTCTCCCCCAAATGCTATGCCACGCGCAATTGTAGTGACTTTACAGTTTAAATGGGCAATTTTTTTCTGTATAAAATAGATGGTGGTATCTCCCTGAATATTGGGGCTTAATGCAAATACCAATTCTTCCACTTGCTCTGTTGCAATGCGGTTCACCAATAATTCTATGCTCAACTGGTCGGGGCCAATGCCATCCAAGGGCGATATAATCCCCCCTAACACATGATAGGTACCATTGAATTGTTGCGTGCTTTCTATTGCAATTACATCTCTGATATTTTCAACTACACAAATAATTTGTTGTTGGCGCATCGTATTGGCGCATATTGAACAGATGGGGCCGTCACTGATATTATTGCATCGGCTGCAAAACTGTATCTCTCTTCTCATTTTGGCAATGGTGTCTCCAAACAAAGCCACATCTTCTATATCTTGTTTTAACAAATGCAGCACGAGGCGCAATGCTGTTTTTTTTCCGATGCCCGGCAGCTTTGCAAACTGTGCTACCGCATTTTCTAATAATGATGATGGGAGTTGCATTATGTAAAGATAATCGGTTTACTTTGTGCTTTACTATTTGTGTATGAAGCTGCATAATTTTAATTCTGGTCCGTCTATTTTACCGCAATCGGTGTTAACCCAAGCCGCAGAAGCGGTGATTAATTTCAATAATACTGGTTTGTCTTTACTTGAAATTGGGCATCGAACCAATTGGTTTCAAGAAATTTTACAAGAAGCCAAAGATTCAGTTAAGCAACTAATGCAATTAGACGACTCCTATGATATTCTTTTTTTACACGGGGGAGCTACAACGCAGTTTATGCAGGTGCCGATGAATTTGTTAGACACCCAGGCTACCGCAGCGTATTGCGATCACGGTGTGTGGGGCAACAAAGCTTGGAAGGAAGCCAGTTTGTTTGGTCATGTAAAGGTTGTTGCCGACAGCAGTGACCAACAATATCGTTACATTAACAAAGGGTTTGCCATTCCTAATGATGCTGCCTATTTGCATATTACTTCTAACAATACTGTTGAAGGCACTCAATGGCATACATTGCCTGAAACAACTGTGCCTTTAGTTGCCGATATGAGCAGCGATATCTTTAGCCAACCAACCAATTTTAATCGCTTCAGTTTAATATATGCTGGTGCTCAAAAAAATATGGGTGCCGCTGGTGTGAACCTGGTTGTGATTAAAAAAGACATGCTTGGTAAAGTAGCGCGTAAGATCCCTACGATCATGAATTATCAAAAACATATTGAAGCTGGTTCTTTAATGAATACGCCTCCTGTGTTTGCTGTTTATGTTAGTATGCTAACCCTTCGTTGGATCATTCAAGAAGGTGGCTTATCCGAAATGGGTATTCGAAATCATCGCAAGTCTTCATTACTATACAATACCATTGATGCCAATCCTTTGTTTGAAGCACCTGTTGCTGTAGAAGACAGAAGTCATATGAATGCCGTTTTCTTTTTAAAAGACCAGTCGCTTGAAGCACCTTTTTTAGACCTTTGTAAGCAAGAAGGCATGATTGGTGTTAAGGGGTATAGAACTGTAGGTGGTATTCGGGTAAGCATGTACAATGCACTCCCTATTGAAAGTGTAACAAGTTTTTGTGAATTAATGCAATTCTTTACGCAAAAGCATGGGTAAACTCATTGCATCATAACGTTTCATTTATAAATATTCACCGATATTTGCCCAATGGCAATTATTAAACCTTTTAAGGCGCTTAGGCCTCAACCACAACTTGCTAAACAAGTTGCAAGTTTACCTTACGATGTATTAAATAGTGCAGAAGCTAAAATAGCAGCACAAGGCAATTCTTATTCTTTCTTACACATCACTAAAAGTGAAATTGATTTATCTGATAAAATAGATATCCACTCGCCTGAAGTATATGCGCAAGCCAAAGATAATTTGGATGCTTTTATTAAGCGCGATGTATTGTTTAGAGAATCAAAAGACTGTTATTACATTTATCAATTGATTATGAATGGCAGAAGCCAAACTGGTTTGGTATGTGTTAGTAGTGTAGATGATTATGAAAATGATTTGATTAAAAAGCATGAGTTTACGCGTCCTGAAAAAGAGCAGGATCGCATCAATCATATCAAAACAACTGGCGCACAAACCGGTAACGTATTTTTGGCTTATCGCAATCATGCTGCTGTTGACGCAATTATTGATCATTGGAAACAAGCCAAATCACCTGTATACGATTTTACTGCAGAAGATGGTATTCAACACTCTATCTGGATTGTGAATGATTCTGAAACAGTGGCATCTATCACGGCTGTATTTGAGAAAGACATTCCTTGCACATATATTGCCGATGGCCATCATCGGGCTGCTTCTGCTGCTAAAGTGCGTCAACAAATGCAAGAAAAAGCACCAGCTGGCGCCAATTATTTTTTGACCACACTTTTCCCCTCTAATCAGTTATACATCATGGATTATAACAGAGTGGTGAAAGATTTGAATGGCTTATCTGTAGAAGATTTTTTAACCGCACTTGGTCATTCTTTTGAAGTGAGTTTGGTGGGTAAACAAATGGTGAAGCCAGAAGAAATTCATACCATGGGTTTATACATTGCAGGTCAATGGTATAAATTGATTGCCAAACCTGGTACATACGCGGATGATCCAATCGGGGTATTAGATGTATCTGTATTGCAAGAACAAATTCTTGGGCCCATCTTAGGAATCATGGATCAACGCACTGACAAGCGAATTGATTTTGTTGGTGGTATCAGGGGTTTGGGTGCTTTAGAACAACGTGTAGACAGTGGCGAGATGGCCGCTGCCATTAGCTTATATCCGGTAACCATTGATCAACTATTTGCCATTGCAGACAGTGGCAATGTGATGCCGCCTAAAAGCACTTGGTTTGAACCCAAATTAAGAGACGGTTTATTAACGCATTTAATTGCTGATTAATCAACATGAAAAAATTAGTCTTTCTTTTTAGCTTATTGGTATCGGTTGCACAAACTATGGCGCAAACCCCTACTGTTAAAGAGTTTCAGGCATCTGCGATGGCATTGATGCAACAGGGCGATTTCAGCAATGCCATGGTGGCATTAGAAAAGGCCAAAGCCTTAGAGCCTCAAAATTTAGAGACCTTAAAGAATATTGCTTTTTGTCATTTCTTGCAACGCAATTTTGCTGAATCCATTGATGCTGCCAAATTAGCCATTGAATTGCCGAATGCCGACCAACAGAGTTTTCAAATTTTAGGCATGGCCTACAAGTCTATTGCAGACTACGCTTCAGCCAATAAATTGTACAAGCGTGCTTTGAAAAAATTTCCTGACGGTGGTATTATTTACAGTGAGTATGGCGAAAGTTTGATGCAAGAAAATAAAAAAGATGAAGCCATTGCTACCTGGGAAAAAGGCATTGAATTGGCCCCTTCTTACAGTGGTAATTATTACCATGCTGCAAAATATTATTACAAAGAAATGAATTGGATCAGGGTCTTGATTCATGGTGAATTGTTTGTAAACCTCGAAAGTTATTCTGCCAGAACCGATGAAGTAAAAAAGGCCCTTTTAGATGCGTATAAAAATCTATTAAGACCCATTGTAAAAACACCCTACCATTTGATTCCCAAATATTCTGAGTTCGAGAAAAAGCAATTGGCCATTTACGATAAAACCAAACAACAAGTAGCCGATGGTTTAACCATGGATCATATCGGCAGCATCAGAACCAGATTGTTGATGGAATGGATGTCGGATAATGCCAAACAATTTCCGTATCAATTATTTTCGCACTGGCAACATATGATTAGAGAAGGCATTTTTGAAGCCTATAATCAATGGTTATTTGGGGCTGCTTTTGGTGAGGATGCCTACAATAATTGGCTGAATACCCATGCTGAAGAAGCCCAAAAATTTAAAGCTTTTCAACAAAGCAGAATCTACCGCCAACCTGGTGGACAATACTATTTAAACTAGCCTTATTCAATTAAGTTGTTAAGCCAGTGCAAACTGGCTTTTTTATTTGTTTTTATTTGCCTAATTTGACTGTCTAAATAAAGTGAACTCACTTTAAACGATTGCATTATGAATACAAAGCGTTTATTTGATGCGGTAGCCTATCAGTTAGAGAATTTTCCTAAAAATGATATGCTCTCTGCCAAAGAAAATGGAAAATGGAAAGGATATAGTACCCAACAAGTGGCGGATACCGTTAACCGATTTAGTGCTGGTTTGGTGGCTTTAGGCGTTAATGCCAATGGCTTCTCTCCTGAAACCAGCGATAAAATTGCCATCATCAGCAATAATCGACCTGAATGGGTATTCACTGATTTGGCTGTTCAACAGGTAGGCGCCATTCTGGTGCCGGTTTATCCAACAACCAACCCGAATGAATTGGCCTTTATTTTAAATGATGCTGCGGTTAAATTCATTTTCGTGAGCAGCCAAGATCTTTTATTAAAAGTGCAAAGCATTATCGACAAAGTGCCTTCCATTCAAGGGGTCTATACTTTTGATACCATTGCTGGTGCCAAACATTGGACTGAAGTAAGTGCGCTGGCAACAGATGCTTTGTTATCTGAAGTAGAAGCCATTAAGCAATCGGTTCCTGCCGAACACTTGGCTACCATTATTTATACATCTGGTACCACTGGTACGCCCAAGGGGGTGATGTTGTCTCATTCAAATATTTATACCAACGTTCAATTCAGTAAAAAAAGCTTTCCCTTTCATGATGCTCCTGAATCTAAGGTCCTCAGCTTTTTACCATTGAACCATATTTTTGAAAAAACCTGTACTTATATTTATTTGTACAGTGGCATCAGCATTTATTATGCGGAAAGTCTTGAAACCATTGGCGATAACTTAAAAGAAGTGAAACCCAATGGGTTTACTACTGTGCCAAGATTACTCGAAAAAGTTTTTGAGAAAATCATGGCCAAGGGAAATGAATTAACTGGTACAAAACGAAAACTATTTTTCTGGGCTGTTGATTTAGCAGAGCGTTATGATAACCGCGTTAGCGGTGGCATTTGGTACAATCTGCAATTGGCTATTGCCAATAAACTCATTTTCTCTAAATGGCGAGAAGCATTGGGTGGCAATATTTCATTTATTATCACGGGTGGCGCTGCTTGTCAAGTAAAACTATTACGCATTTTTAATGCCGGTGGTGTGCCTGTATTTGAGGGCTATGGTCCAACAGAAAACAGTCCGGTGATTTGTGTGAACAGGCAAGAAAAAGGCGGTACCAAATTTGGCACCGTTGGCCCGCCGATTGAAGGCATTCAAGTGAAGTTGGCTGAAGATGGTGAAATCATGGTAACGGGTCCTTGCGTAATGAAAGGCTATTACAAACGCCCCGATTTAACGGCTGAAACCATGCGCGATGAATGGTTGTTGACTGGTGATATTGGGGTTTGGGACGACAACAAATTTTTGAAAATCACCGATCGTAAAAAAGAACTCTTTAAAACAAGTGGTGGTAAATATGTAGCGCCTCAGCCTATTGAAAACAAATTAAAAGAAAGTCCTTTTGTAGAGCAGGTAATGGTGGTAGGCTCTGAACGTAAGTTTGTGGGGGCTTTAATTGTACCTTCTTTTGCAACCTTAAAAGAATGGATGCGCGAAAAAGGCATTCCTTATACTACCAATGAAGATGTGATTCATCATCCAAAAGTGTTAGAACTTTATAGAGAGTTGGTAGAAAGTTTCAATAAGTTCTTTAACCATGTAGAACAAATCAAAAAATTTGAATTGTTGCCTATGGAATGGACGGTTGATACAGGTGAAATGACGCCAAAACTTAGCTTGAAGCGTAAAGTAGTGAATGAGAAATTTAAAGACGCCATAGAAAGAATCTATGCCTGAGTCTACTGCTTTATTGCGCATCTTGGTTGTAGAAGACAATCCTGCCGATTTGGTAGTATTTGAAGGACTCTTGTGGAAAACAAGATTACCCATCAGCCATATATTTAGAGCAAAGAGCAATGCTGAGGCAGACGCTTTGCTTAAAAAAGAAAAACCCAGTTTAATCTTATTAGACCTGTCTTTACCTGATAGTGTTGGGATTGAATCATTCAAACATATCAAGGCACTTGCTACGGGTATTCCTATCATTGTGTTGACTGGTTTATCTGATATGGAGATGGCGCTTGAAACCATGGCTGCAGGGGCGCAAGACTATTTGGTTAAAGGTGAGTTTGATGACAAGTTGCTGTCTAAATCTATCCAATACAGTATTGAAAGACAACGCAACTTAGAACATATGCGGGTCAGCAACGAGCGCTACAATATTGTGGTGCAAGCCACCAGTGATGCTGTTTGGGAACTCAACGTGGCTGATCAATCCGTACTATGGGTTGGCGACAATTTTAAAAAAACCTTTGGGTACAATTTGGTAGACGTTTACGAAGCTGCCAGTGAATGGGTTAATCGCATTCATCCCGAAGATCGGGAGCGGGTACACCACAGTATTACTGCCGCTTATTCCAGCAACAACAATCCTTACTGGAAAGAAGAATACCGATTTTTAAAATCGAATGGGCAGTATGCATATGTATTAGACCGAGGCTATATTCTCTATGAAAATGAACAGCCTGTAAGAATGATTGGGGCCATGCAAGACATTACCGAACGTAAGGAAAATGCGGAAATGATTTTGCTCTCCGAAAAGCGCTACAGAAGTTTATTCTATTACAATCCCATGGCCATTTATATCTGGGATCTGCATTCGCACCAGATTTTAGAAGTGAACGATATGGCCGAAAAAGAGTACGGCTATTCCCGTGAAGAATTTGTAAAACTGACACTTTGGGATTTAAGAACCCCCGAACATTACAGTAAGTTGAAAAGTTTTATTGAACATATTTCTACCTCTGTTGAAATGGATTCTGGCGGCACTTGGGAACATATTACCAAATCGGGTGAGCGCATTTTCATGGAAGTTTTTTCGCACCGGATTCAATACAACGGCAAAGATGCGGTGATGGCCATTGCACAAAATGTAACGGGCAAACTCTTGCTTGAAAAAAAATTAGAAGAAGAGCGATTGATTAAGCAGAAAGAAATTGCCGAAGCAGTGATCCATACCCAAGAGAAAGAACGGCACGATATCAGTAGAGAACTGCACGACAATGTGAATCAGCAATTAACGGTGGCCATGATGTATATTGCTTCTGCTGAGAAAAAGCAAGCGCCCGGTGCAGACTTATTGCGGCAATCAGCTGATTTTATTTTACACGCCATTGAAGAAATCAGGCGACTTTCCAAAGGATTGGTGACCCCGCTTATTAAAGACTTTGGTTTGGTGAAAGCCATCGAAAGTGTATTAGAAGACGTAACGGCAGTAAATGAAATGTCCATTGATTTTGTATCTGATACATTCTTTGAAGAAGATATTCATTACGATTTCAAACTCAGTATTTTTAGAATTGTACAAGAACAAGTGAACAATGTTTTAAAACATTCTGGTGCCAATCACCTAAAGATTGAATTGGGTAGAAATAACCAGCGTATTTATTTATCCATTCAAGACAATGGCATTGGCTTTGATTTAGCGCTTCAAAAGAAAGGCATTGGTCTTTACAATATCACCAGTAGAGTAGAACTCTTTAATGGTACCATCAGTATTCATACAGCGCCAACTTCGGGATGTGCCATGCATATGAGCTTTCCCATTACACAAGCGATTATGCGTCACTAGTTCTTTTTTTGGCTGCTAAGAACTTCTGTCTGATAATGCTCTGCACAGGTTTACGCTGAATTTTGCTTTCTAGCCATGAAATGAAATCAAGGTACATAAAGGCCCTGGTCTCCATTCGATCATTGGCCATTTGTTTCAATTGTTCTAACAAGCTTTCAAACATCGGTTTCACTTTATTGGGCGAACTGTGGAATGCAGCTTTTAAGAAACTGAATACCGCTTCTTCTGCGGCACTTAAATTTTGCATTTTTGCCATGAAACGATAAACCGATTTCAATAGATAGTTTAACAAGTCTATGTTGCCCAACTCATAATGCGCAATCAGGTGCAATAACCTTGCATAACATTGTAAATCGGTTCTGAGGTCTACTTTTAAATGGATGATTTTATTGAGATAATCAATACTTTTTGCAGGGTCGCCACTACCAAAATACAGCGAGGCAATTTTGTAATAGAATACCAAGGTTCGATGCCGATCTAAATACCCTTCATATGCCAAGAGGTTTGATTCTATCTCTGGAATCAGCAATAACCCCTTGGTAAACGTGCCTTCCATGAAATGTTTGTTCAATTTGGCGGTATACAAATAGGTAAAGCATTGTACCGTATTGTTGATATTGTTTTGTACAATTGGACTTTCAATAAACCCTTCAAATTCCTTGATGGTTTCATTGAATTTGCGGTAATTTCTTAAATCGAAATGTGCCCCCAATAAATTGTGCATGCCCTTGATATAATGCGCTGTTTCAATCTCTATCATTTTAGGCTCTGCCTTAAAGAGTTCGGTCCATTTGATGCAATAACGATAATACATCAAAAACTCTTGGGTAATAAACGCATACCAGCAATAGCATTGGTAGAGGTATAATTTTTCGTAAAATCCCTTCCCTTGTTCTGTTTCGTGTAAAAGCGGGTGTTGAAAATATTGATTCAATGCTGCTTTGTCAGCTTCATTCCTGGCGTGCCCATGTCGGATATACCATTCATATAATAACAACGATAGGTTCGATAATGTACTGATGCGTACCAATCGATTATTGGTGTCGTCTGACTGTTCACACAATTGTGCCGCCCTATCTTGCATGCTTCTGGTAATATGCAAGGATTCAATTTTTTTCTCTAAGAACAGCACTTGCTGTATATATGTTTCTTGATGATGGGCTCTGGCCAGTTCTTTTACTTTGTCTAATATTTTTAAACACTGAATATTCAATCCTTTATTATACAGTATTCTGGCAAAGTCTAATTGCTCATGCAATTGCAGGTCTATATTGTCTTCTTGTTTTAATAAACGAACACTTGCTAGTATTTCTTGGTACAAATGGGCTTTTAAATTGGAGAGTTGTTGTTTTTGTATGCTTGGGTTTTTTTTCAATAAAATGGCTTCATCATACTGCGCCATTTTATCCAATGCATCAAATAATTGCACCACTTTTAAGTTGCCTGAACCCGAATTGCGGGTCATATACAACTTAAAGTTGCGTTTTTCGGCGCGTTCGAGCGACTGAATCAGTTGAAATAATGTATCTGTTGTTCTGTTGGGCATCGTAATTAAGTTAGGCTATAATCCGCTCCTGTATTGACTTTTATTGTTTTTTACGGGCTTTACACATCGTAAATCACCCCTTGTTTTGTTGAATATCTAAAGATAAGGCAAACTAAATTCGAATACGACAGGCCGTACTGTTGTTATTAAAGGCAATCAATAGCAATAGTTACGTGCCTGTCTTTTTATCTAAAAAACACCATTGTTTATGGCTGAAAAGATTCACATTTTTGATACCACGCTGCGAGATGGCGAACAAGTGCCCGGTTGTAAACTCAATACTAAAGAAAAATTAGGGTTGGCTCTGCAACTAGAAGCTTTAGGGGTAGACATTATTGAAGCAGGGTTTCCTGTATCTAGCCCCGGCGATTTTGAATCGGTTACCCAGATTGCAAAACATATTAAAAATGCAACCGTTTGCGGCTTAACACGCGCGGTTCAAAAAGATATTGAAGTAGCAGCTCAGGCATTGAAGTATGCCGTAAGGCCCCGCATTCATACGGGTATTGGCACGTCTGACTTTCACATCAAAGCCAAATTCAATTCTACTCAAGAAGACATTTTAGCAAGAGCCATTCAATGTGTTAAGTGGGCCAGAAATTTTACCGATGATGTTGAGTTCTATGCTGAAGACGCTGGTAGAACCGATAATATATATTTGGCCAGAGTGGTTGAAGCGGTGATTGCTGCTGGTGCTACGGTTGTGAATATTCCAGATACCACAGGGTATTGCTTGCCCCATCAGTACGGCGAAAAAATTGCCTTTTTAAAAAATAATGTGTCCAATATTGATAAAGCCATTTTGTCTTGTCATTGCCATAACGATTTAGGTTTGGCAACGGCCAATTCAATCAGTGGTGTCATGCATGGCGCCAGACAAATTGAATGTACCATCAATGGTTTGGGTGAACGTGCCGGCAATACTTCATTAGAAGAAGTGGTCATGATTATTGCGCAGCACAAACAATTGAATTTGTATACCAATATCAAAACACCCATGTTGAATCCTTTAAGCAGAGAAGTGTCTGATATTATGCGCATGCCTGTTCAGCCGAATAAAGCCATTGTGGGATCCAATGCTTTCTCACATTCTTCTGGCATTCATCAGGATGGTTTTTTAAAGTCTGCCGAAACCTATGAAATCATCAATCCTGAATTGGTTGGTGCCGATGGCAGCAAAATTGTTTTAACTGCCCGAAGCGGTAGAAGTGCTTTGGCACACCGTTTTCAAAAACTCGGTTACGAATTTAACAGAGACGATATTGATGCTTTATACGAACATTTCTTATTAGTTGCAGACGGCAAAAAAGAAGTTGTTGAAGCCGATTTACAAAATTTAGCCACACATTATAATAAAGTTCGCGCGATTGCTTAATTCATACGAAATGGGAAAAACACTCTTTGATAAAATTTGGGATGCACATGTTGTAAAAAAAATACAAGATGGGCCTTCGGTTTTGTATATAGACAAACATTTTATTCACGAAGTCACCAGTCCACAAGCATTTAAAGGGATTGAAAAAAGAGGCCTGCCTTTGTTCAGACCCCAACAAACCATTGCTACTGCTGATCATAACGTGCCCACCCTCAATCAACATCTGCCCATTAAAGATTTATTGAGCAAAATGCAGGTTGACCAATTGATTGAAAATTGCGAAAAGCATGGCGTTGAATTATATGGATTGGGCCATCCTTATCAAGGCATTGTGCATGTGATTGGTCCTGAATTGGGCATTACGCAACCCGGCATGACCATCGTTTGCGGAGACAGTCATACCAGTACGCATGGCGCATTTGGCACCATTGCTTTTGGCATTGGCACGAGTGAAGTTGAAATGGTATTTGCCTCTCAGTGTGTATTGCAATCCAAACCCAAAACCATGCGCATCAATATTGATGGGCATTTACAAAATGGGGTTGTATCAAAAGACATTATCCTTTACATCATTGCACAAATTTCTGCTAGTGGTGCAACAGGGTATTTTGTTGAATATGCTGGCAGTACCATTCGGTCATTATCAATGGAAGCCAGAATGACCATTTGCAATATGAGTATTGAAATGGGCGCAAGAGGTGGCATGATTGCACCTGACGATACCACTTATGCATACATCAAGGGCAGAGCCTATGCACCTAAAGGGGCTGCTTGGGATAAAGCCCTAGCCAAATGGCAAACTTTGTATTCCGATGCAGATGCAGTGTTTGACGCTGAAATCAATATCAATGCTGCTGATATTCCACCGATGATTACTTATGGTACCAATCCTGGTTTAGGGATGGCCATTGATGCCAATATTCCTGTAACAGAAGCAATCATGCATGAGGGTGAAAAGAAAAATTTACAACAGGCTTTGACTTATATGGGATTAACTGGGGGCAGTCAATTGTTGGGTATGCCGGTTCAACACGTTTTTATTGGCAGTTGCACCAATTCAAGAATTGAAGATCTCCGTTTGGTTGCCGAGTTGGTAAAAGGCAGGAAAAAACATGATAATGTGAAAGTGATGATTGTACCTGGTTCTCAACAAGTAGCCAAGCAAGCCCATGTTGAAGGATTAGACCGCATTTTTGCCGAAGCGGGTTTTCAAATCAGACAAGCAGGTTGCAGTGCTTGTTTAGGCATGAATGAAGACAAAATTCCTGCTGGCGAATATTGTATTAGTACCAGTAACAGAAACTTTGAAGGCAGACAGGGCGCTGGTGCCAGAACTTTATTGGCCAGTCCTTTAACAGCAGCAGCCGCAGCTATTACAGGTGTAGTAACCGATGTGCGTGCATTGATTCATCAATCTTAAGTTCAACTTTTATGCAAGCTTTACAAATTTTAAATAGCACTTTCGTACCACTACCAATTGAAAATGTTGACACGGATCAGATTATTCCTGCACGTTTTTTAAAAGCCACTACCCGTGATGGATTTGGCAAAAATTTGTTCAGAGATTGGCGGTATGCCGATGACGACGTAGCCAAACCAAAGCCTGATTTTGTATTAAATCAATCTCAATATGCTGGCGATATTTTAGTTGCAGGAAAAAATTTTGGTTGTGGCTCATCAAGAGAGCATGCTGCTTGGGCCTTATTGGATTATGGTTTCAAAGCCGTGATCTCAAGTTTCTTTGCAGATATTTTTAAGAATAATGCATTAAACAATGGCGTATTACCAGTAACTGTATCAGATCAGTTTTTACAAGCCATTTTTGCATTGAACGTAACTGATACCTTAACCATTAATGTGGCTGAACAAACCATCACCATTGATGCCACTGGTTTACAAGAAAATTTTGAATTGAATCCGTACAAAAAAACCTGCTTATTAAATGGGTATGATGATATTGATTTTTTAATCAGTCAAAAAGCAGCCATTGAACAATACGAATTAGAAAATGGGTAATATGGAAAAGAAAATAGCAGTCATTAACGGCGATGGTATTGGTCCTGAAGTAACCGCTCAGTCCATTAAAGTACTTCAAGCCATTGCCGATGAATTTGGTCACCAATTCACTTTTACACCTGCTTTAATGGGTGCTGTATCCATTGATGCAACTGGTTCGGCATTGCCTGAAGACACGCTGGCTATTTGTAAAGACAGCGATGCCATTTTATTTGGCGCAATTGGTCATCCAAAATTTGACAATGATCCATCTGCCAAAGTGCGTCCTGAACAAGGCTTATTGCAATTGCGCAAAGAGTTGGGGTTGTTTGCCAATATTCGGCCCATCAATACATATAGGTCCTTGCATCATTTATCGCCCTTAAAAGCCAAACAATTGGAAGGGGTAGATATGATCATTTTCAGAGAGTTGACTGGCGGTATTTATTTTGGAAAGCGAACCCTTACCGAAGACAAAACCTATGCAACAGATGAGTGTGCTTATCATGAACTTGAAATTGTTCGAGTGTCTAAAATGGCGTTTCAATATGCACAAAAAAGACGCAAAAAATTAACCCTTGTAGACAAAGCCAATGTACTTGAAACGTCTCGTCTATGGCGCAGAATTGTGCAAGCCATGGCCATGCAATTTCCTGAAGTAACCGTTGATTATATGTTTGTAGACAATGCGGCCATGCAAATTATTGTGAATCCCGCTCAGTTTGATGTGATCCTTACTGAAAATATGTTTGGGGACATTATCAGTGATGAAGCCAGTGTATTAAGTGGTTCTTTGGGTTTATTGCCTTCTGCCTCTATAGGTAAAAACGCGGCCATGTTTGAACCCATTCATGGATCTTATCCGCAAGCTGCTGGAAAGGACATTGCCAATCCTTTAGGATCTGTATTGTCTGCTGCCATGTTGTTAGATCATTTTGGTTTATTGGCTGAAGCCACTGCTGTTAGAGATGCCGTTGATTGGACGCTAACCCATGCATTTGTTTCCAAAGACATTGACCCCATTAATAATTATGGTACTGAAGCCATAGGCGATTTATTAGCAGATTATATCAGAAAGAAACATGAAACCAATCAAGGTAATAATGCGTCTTTAAATGCCTCTACCATTATTTAAGTAAGAACCATGCAATATTATCAACCCAATACAATTATTTATCACAATGGGGCATTTGTAAAAGCAACAGATGCTAAAATGGATTTGTACAGCCAGTCGTTGCATTATGGCTATTCTGTGTTTGAAGGCATTCGATCTTATCGAACCACCAACGGCAGCACGGCTATTTTTAAAGCGGTTGAGCATTTCGAGCGATTGAAACTGTCTGCTCAAGCCATCAATTTGCCTTACGCTTTTGATACAGCTGCATTAATTGATGCAACCTATGAAGTGTTGAAGCAAAACAATTTGGGCGATGCTTATATTCGACCGGTTGTATATGCCCCAGCCAATATGAGCTTCGCGCGTAATACAGAATCTTATGTTTTTATTGAAGCTTGGGAAATGGCGCCTTTTTTGGGTGACAAATTATTGCGTATAGCCACTTCTTCTTTTCATCGCCCCAACCCTAAGGCATTTAAAATTCATGCAAAAGCTGCTGGTCATTATGTGAACTCCATTTTAGCCAGTCAAGAAGCCAAAGACAATGGATTTGATGAAGCTTTTTTATTAGACATGAACGATTGTTTAGCAGAAGGGCCAGGTGCCAATGTATTTTTTGAAAAAGATGGGGTTCTGTACACGCCACAGCCTGGTCATATTTTAGCGGGTATCACGCGTGCTACAGTACTAGAATTATCTCAAGCCTTAAATATTGAAGTGAAAGAAGGGGTGTATTCACTTGAGGATATCAAACAAGCTGATGCAGCATTTTTTTGTGGCACTGCTGCTGAAGTGATTGGATGGGCTTCTCTAGATGCGTATACATTTCCTAAAGCTTGGGAACAAACCAGCAGTTATCAAATTCAACAAGCGTATAAACAATTAGTGGTGAAGCCGCTGGTGCAATAGTTAAGTTATAAAATAGTTTATGATGGCCTTAAACAAATACAGTAAAACCATTACACAGGATCCAACACAACCCGCTGCACAAGCCATGTTTTATGGCATTGGTTTAACCGATGCCGATTTGCAAAAAGCACAAGTGGGTATTGTAAGTATGGGCTATGATGGCAATACTTGTAATATGCATTTGAATGATCTGGCTAAGTTGGTAAAAAAAGGCGTTTGGGATAACGACTTGGTTGGATTGATTTTTAATACCATTGGTGTGAGTGATGGCATGAGTAATGGTACGCCAGGCATGCGTTATTCTTTAGTGAGCAGAGATGTGATTGCTGATTCTATTGAAACTGTTTGTGGTGCGCAATATTACGATTCAATTATTGCCATTCCTGGATGCGATAAAAATATGCCCGGTGCTTTAATTGCCATGGGACGATTAAATAGACCTTCCATCATGGTGTATGGTGGTACAATTGCACCAGGTCATTACAAAGGGCAAGACTTGAATATTGTGTCGGCTTTTGAAGCGCTTGGTCAAAAATTAGCTGGGCAATTAACCGATAATGATTTTAAAGGCATTATTCAACACGCTTGCCCAGGTGCTGGTGCTTGTGGCGGTATGTATACTGCCAATACTATGGCTTCTGCCATTGAAGCCTTAGGCATGAGTTTGCCTTTTTCTTCTTCTAATCCTGCATTAAGTATTGACAAACAACAAGAGTGTTTAAATGCTGGCAAAGCCATTAAACACTTAATGGAAAAAAATATTCTGCCGTCTGATATCATGACGCGCAAAGCATTTGAAAATGCTATTACCATTATTATGGCATTGGGTGGCAGTACCAATGCAGTACTGCATATGATTGCTATGGCTAAAAGTGTAGGGGTTACGGTAACACAAGATGATTTTCAAACCATTTCAGATCGTGTGCCGGTGCTTGCTGATTTTAAACCTAGCGGAAAATATTTAATGCAAGACTTACACCAATACGGTGGCGTGCCTGCTGTAATGAAATATTTATTAGCAAAAGGCTACTTGCATGGTGATTGTTTAACCGTAACTGGTAAAACCATTGCAGAAAACTTAGCGGCAGTACCTGATTTAGATTTTGATCAACAAAAAATCATTCTGCCCGTAGAAGCGCCAGTAAAAGCCACTGGACATTTACAAATTCTTTACGGCAATTTGGCAACTGGTGGCAGTGTGGCTAAAATCAGTGGTAAAGAAGGCGAACGTTTTGAAGGACCTGCAAGAGTATTTGATGGAGAGCAAGATTTAATTGAAGGCATTCACAGTGGAAAAATTCAGCATGGTGATGTAGTAGTGATCAGACAAGTAGGACCTGTTGGTGCGCCTGGTATGCCTGAAATGCTAAAGCCTACTTCTGCCATTATTGGTGCTGGGTTAGGAAAATCTGTGGCATTGATTACGGATGGTCGTTTCAGTGGAGGTACGCATGGTTTTGTAGTGGGTCATATCACCCCCGAAGCCGTTAAAGGTGGATTAATTGGATTAGTTGAAGACAACGATATCATTGAATTAAATGTGGCTACCAAAAAAATGACTTTGAAAGTGGATGAAGCCACCATTGAAGCCAGACGAAAAAATTGGGTAAAGCCTGCATTGAATGTAACCAAAGGTGTATTGTTTAAGTATGCCAAATCTGTTAAAGATGCTTCTGAAGGTTGTGTAACTGATGAAGCATAAAATATTTTTGTATGAATACCATTTTAAGTGAAGCCACAAATTCAAACACGGTAGTGGCAGTGGATGCAATAAAGCCGCTTAAAGAATTATCTGGCTCTCAGGCTGTATTAGAAGCTTGTATTGCCGAAGGGGTTGATACTATTTTTGGTTATCCGGGTGGTGCCATCATGCCCATTTATGATGCTTTGTACGATTATCATGATCAATTAAAACATATTTTAGTAAGACACGAGCAGGGGGGCATTCATGCGGGTCAAGGATATGCCAGAAGCAGCGGTAAAGTAGGGGTGGTATTTGCAACCAGTGGCCCCGGTGCCACCAATTTAGTAACAGGTTTGGCAGATGCCATGATTGATAGTACGCCATTGGTCTGCATTACTGGTCAAGTATTTGCTCACTTGTTGGGTACTGATGCGTTTCAAGAAACCGATGTCATCAATATTACCACACCTGTCACCAAATGGAATTATCAAATTACTGATGCTGTTGAAATTCCGCATATCATGGCCAAAGCCTTTTATATAGCGGGTTCTGGCCGCCCTGGTCCGGTGTTGATTGACATTAGCAAGAATGCACAAATTCAAAAATTTAATTACGAAGGCTATACCAAGTGCACGCATATCAGAAGCTATCGTCCTAAACCTTTTGTAAGAAAGAGCTATGTTGAAGCAGCAGCTAAAATGATTAATGAAGCCAAAAAACCTTTTGTGATTTTTGGTCAGGGTGTGATACTAGGCAGAGCTGAAAAAGAATTTAAAGCATTCATTGAGAAAGCTGGTTTGCCCGCAGCATGGACGATTTTGGGTTTAAGTGCATTGCCAACTGATCATCCTTTAAATGTTGGGATGCTGGGCATGCATGGCAATTATGGACCAAATGTGCTGACCAATGAATGTGATGTGTTGATTGCAGTTGGGATGCGTTTTGACGATCGGGTAACGGGTCGCTTAGACAAATATGCTAAGCAAGCTAAAGTGATTCACTTAGACATTGATCCTGCGGAAATCAATAAAAATGTAAAAGCCGATATACCTGTTTGGGGAGACTGTAAAGAAACCCTGCCCATGTTAACGCAATTGATTGAAGCCAAAAACCACAGCGAGTGGTTGGCCAAGTTTAATCAATATACTGCAGAAGAGCACGAAGCAGTGATTCAAGCAGAATTGCATCCGACTGCTGGTGAACTGAGCATGGGTGAAGTGATTCATTTGTTGAATGAACTCACTAATGGCGATGCCATCATTGTAACCGATGTTGGTCAGCATCAAATGGTGGCTTGTAGGTATGCCAGATTCAATAGTACAAAAAGTAATATCACGTCGGGGGGATTAGGCACCATGGGGTTTGCCTTACCCGCTGCAATTGGTGCAAAGTTTGGCGCTCAACACAGAACAGTAGTGGCAGTGATTGGAGATGGTGGATTTCAAATGACTTTACAAGAATTGGGTACCATTATGCAAACAGGTATTCAGGTAAAAATTTTGATTTTAAATAATCGTTTTTTAGGAATGGTTCGTCAATGGCAAGAGTTGTTCAACGACAAACGTTATTCTTTTGTAGACATTCAAAGTCCGGATTATGTACAATTGGCCAAAGCTTATGGCATTGCAGCAGCAACGGTGAATGATCGCAGTTGTTTAAATGAGGCATTACAAACCATGTTATTGCATGATGGTTCCTACTTGTTAGAAGTAATGGTAGGTAAAGAAAACAATGTATTTCCGATGGTACCCCAAGGTTGTAGTGTTTCTGAAATCCGCTTAAAATAATGGCTATGAAAAAAGAATTTACCATTACCGTTTACACCGAAAATCAAATAGGATTACTCAATAGAATTGCCATTATTTTTTCAAGAAGAAAAATTAATGTAGACAGTTTAAATGTTTCACCATCTGAAGTAGAGTCTATTCATCGCTTTACCATTGTGATCAATGAAACGGAAGAAGTGGTCAGAAAACTTTGCTTGCAAATTGAAAGACAGGTGGAAGTATTGAAAGCCTACTTTAATACCAATGAAGAAATCATTTGGCAGGAAATGGCTTTGTACAAAGTACCTACGGATGCCGTTGCCGAAAAACTAAAAGTAGAACGCCTTTTACGTGAATATGGTGCAAGAGCTGTAGTTATTCGTAAAGACTATACCATTTTTGAAACGACTGGTCATCGTGAAGAAACAGATCGTTTGGTAGCGTTCTTAGAACCCTATGGCTTGATTGAGTTTGTAAGAACGGCAAGAATTGCCATTATCAAAGCGAGTAGTGGATTTCATGAAAAAATTAGAGAATTTGAAGCGATTGAACCCGCTGAAGAATTAATTGAAAACGAATTCTTAGATAAGGGTCAAGCAGTTTTTACGATGTAAATATTTTTTAGATACGATAATAAATTAAATTAAATGGCAAACTATTTCAATTCGCTTCCATTGCGTGAGCAACTTAATCAACTGGGTGTTTGTGAATTCATGGACCAATCGGCTTTTGCCGATGGCATCAACGCATTGGTTGGGAAAAAATTAGTCATCATTGGTTGTGGCGCCCAAGGGCTTAACCAAGGGTTAAATATGCGCGATTCAGGATTAGACATCGCCTATGCTTTGCGTCTGGAAGCCATTGAGCAAAAAAGAGCATCTTATGTTAATGCAACCAGTCATCAATTTAAGGTAGGCACTTATGAGGAATTGATTCCGCATGCCGATGTAGTGATTAATCTTACACCAGATAAGCAACATACCGCTGTGATTAATGCCGTAATGCCCTTAATGAAACAAGGGGCAACCTTATCTTATTCGCATGGGTTTAATATAGTGGAAGAAGGCATGCAAATTAGAAAAGACATTACGGTTATTATGGTGGCACCAAAATGTCCGGGCACTGAAGTGCGCGAAGAATACAAAAGAGGATTTGGTGTGCCAACCCTAATTGCGGTGCATCCCGAAAATGATCCTGAAGGCAAAGGTTGGGACTATGCAAAAGCTTACTGTGTTGCAACGGGCGGACACAAAGCAGGGGTGCTAAAATCATCTTTTGTGGCCGAAGTAAAATCGGATCTCATGGGCGAGCAAACCATTCTTTGTGGGCTTTTGCAAACCGGCTCTATTTTGTCTTTCAATAAAATGATTGAGAAGGGCATTGATCCAGGATATGCAGCCAAATTAATTCAATATGGTTGGGAAGTGATTACAGAAGCCTTAAAGCAAGGCGGTATCACGGCCATGATGGATCGCTTGACTAATCCTGCCAAACTAAAAGCTTTTGAGCTTTCTGAAACATTAAAACAGATCATGCGTCCATTGTTTCAAAAGCACCAAGACGATATCATGAGTGGTGCATTTTCTACTGGAATGATGGAAGATTGGGCCAACAATGACCAAAAGTTATTGTCATGGCGTGAAGCTACTGGTGCAACTGCTTTTGAAAAAACAGCACCGGGCTCAATGAAGATTTCGGAGCAAGAATTTTTTGATAATGGGCTTTTATTGGTTGCTTTTGTAAGATCTGGTGTAGAGCTGGCTTTTGAAACCATGGTAGAAGCTGGCATTAAAGAAGAGTCGGCTTATTATGAGTCCTTGCATGAAGCACCCTTGATTGCCAATACCATCGCGCGTAAAAAATTGTATGAAATGAATCGGGTCATTTCTGATACGGCGGAGTATGGTTGCTATTTATTTGATCATGCTTGTAAGCCTTTATTAGCACCGTTCATGGAACAAATTGATACGGATACTATTGGTAAGAATTTTAATGCTGGCAAAGACAATGGTGTAGATAACAAAACTTTGATTGCAGTGAACGCAGTGATTCGTTACCATCCCATTGAAATAGTGGGTGAAAAATTAAGACAGGCCATGACTGATATGAAAACCATTGCTACAAACCTTTGATTGCTTCATTATGATTGCCTCTAAAACCATCGCACCATCTTTTGGATTGAACTTTGATTCGGCCAGTGTTAAATTGCGTCAGGTAGTAAAGCGTACCCCGTTGATTTATAATGCGGCACTGTCAAAAAAATACGAGTGTTCTATCTACTTAAAGCGAGAAGATTTACAAATTGTTCGATCATATAAATTACGCGGCGCATACAATATGATCAGCAGCTTATCAAGTGAGCAACATGCCAAAGGTGTGGTTTGTGCCAGTGCTGGCAATCATGCACAAGGATTTGCCTATAGTTGTAAGCTGCTGAATATAAAGGGTACTGTTTTTATGCCCATTATTACACCCAATCAAAAAGTTAGGCAAACCAAAATGTTTGGGGATGGACATGTTGACATTAAATTGGTGGGGGATACTTTTGATGATTGTGCCAATGCAGCCAAAGCATTTACCAAGGAGAACGACATGACGTTTATTCCACCGTTTGATGATGCAAAAATCATTGAAGGTCAAGCCACGGTTGGTGTTGAAATTTTAGAAGACCTCCATGCATTTGATTATTTATTTGCACCTGTTGGTGGGGGTGGTTTAATTGCAGGGGTAGGGGCTTATCTAAAAACATATTTGCCAACTGCCAAAATTATTGGTGTGGAACCTGAAGGCGCTCCTTCTATGACCGAAGCCATTAAAATAGGCCATCCAGTGCAGTTGAACAGTATTGATCCATTTGTAGATGGTGCTGCGGTTAAACGTGTAGGAGATCACACATTTAATATCTGCAAAGACGTGATTGATCAGATGGCCTTGGTAAATGAGGGTAAAGTGTGTTCAACCATTTTGAAATTATACAATGAAGATGCTATTGTGGTAGAACCAGCTGGCGCTTTGTCTATTGCCGCTTTAGATGAATATGCGGCTGAAATAAAAGGTAAAACAGTGGTTTGCATTGTAAGTGGCAGTAACAATGATATTGATCGGATGCAAGAAATTAAAGAACGGTCCTTACAGTTTGAAGGATTGAAACATTTTTTTCTGATTCGATTTGCACAAAGACCGGGTGCATTAAAAGAATTTGTAAACCATGTTTTAGGCCCAACAGATGATATTGTGCGATTCGAATACATGCAAAAACACAATAAAGAAACAGGGCCTGCATTGGTAGGGATTGAAATGCAAGACAAGGCCGATTATGAACGGTTGATTCAACATATGACACAGTACAATATCAATTTTACACCAATCAATAAGAACGATAATTTATTTGGGTATTTAATTTAATAAAGGATTTATGCAGGTATTGAAATTTGGGGGGAGTTCGGTTGCCAATGCGGCGAATATTAGTAAGGTTGTTGCTATTGTGGCTAAAGCCATTGAAAAAGAGCCAACCATTTTAGTGGTGTCAGCCTTAGGTGGGGTAACGGATCAGTTAATTGAGATTGGCGTATTGGCTTCAACGGGTCAAGAATCATATAAAGCATATATTCAAACACTAGAAGACAAACATCTTACTGCGGTTAGAGACTTATTGCCCATTCAACATCAAAGTGCCACATTAAGTTGGGTTAAACAACAGCTGAATGAATTGGAACGGGTTTGTGATGGTATTTTTTTGTTGGGTGAATTATCAGCACGCATAAAAGATCGATTGGTAAGTTATGGTGAATTGCTGTCTTCATACATCATTACAGCCAAATTGAAAGATTGTGCACTGGAACCTGTTTGGGCTGATACGCGGCAATTAATTCTGACCAATGATTTATATGGGAATGCCTTGGTTGATTTTCATCATACCAATGCTGCTATTCAAGCATTTATCAAAAAAAACCCAGCCCAACTATATGTGGCGCCTGGCTTTATTGCTGCCAATGAAAAACAATATACCACTACATTGGGTAGAGGCGGATCGGATTATACTGGGGCGATTTTTGCCGCTGCTGTACAAGCAAGCACGCTGGAAATTTGGACCGATGTAACGGGTATGATGACCGCTGACCCAAGATTGGTTTTGCATCCTAAACCGATTGATGCCATTTCTTACCAAGAAGCAATGGAACTCTCTCATTTTGGAGCAAAAATAATTTACCCGCCTACCATACAACCGGTTATGAAACAAAATATTCCGGTTTGGGTAAAAAATACATTTGAGCCAGACGCTGCAGGTACTGTGATTCAACAACACTCGGTAGCCAATAGTGATATTGTAAGAGGCATTTCTAGTATTAACAATATTGCATTGCTTAGTTTAGAAGGCAGTGGCATGGTGGGTATACCGGGATTCAGCAAGCGATTGTTTGAAGTATTAGCCTTGCGCAATATAAATGTCATTTTAATTACACAAAGTTCTTCTGAACATTCTATCTGCGTTGCAATAAATGAAGCAGATGCAGACTTAGCGCAACAGTCGATTGATGCATATTTTGCCTATGAAATTGAGAATGGCAAAGTAAATCCGGTAATAGTTGAAAAAGATTTGAGCATTTTAGCGGTGGTGGGTGAGCAAATGAAAAGCCATCCTGGCATCAGCGGCAAAATGTTTGGTGGCCTTGGCAGAAATGGCATCAATGTGCGGGCAATTGCACAAGGGTCTTCTGAAAAAAATATTTCAGCAGTGATTGCTGCAGCTGATGTTAAAAAAGCCATCAATGTATTGCACGAAGATTTTTTTGAAACCACTTACAAACAACTCAATGTATTTATTGCTGGTGCAGGCAATGTGGGTGGCAAATTGATCAGTCAATTGCACCAACAAATGCAATACCTCAAAGACCATATGCGATTACAGATTCAAGTTGTGGGTATTGCCAATAGTAAGCGGGCTGTATTAGATGATGCAGGCATTGATTTAGCCAATTGGTCAACCAGTTTGCAGCAGGCCCCTGAAACCAATATTCAAGCATTTGTTGATGCCATTATTCAGAAAAATTTGCGCAACAGTGTATTTGTAGACGTAACGGCCAATGAAACGGTTGCCTCGGTATATGCACAATTATTGTCTAAAAGCATTGCAGTAGTTGCTTGTAATAAAATTGCTTGCTCCGCTGCTTATGCTAACTATAAAAAATTAAAGTCGTTAGCCAGAACTTTCAATACACAGTTTTTATTTGAAACCAATGTAGGCGCTGGATTACCTGTGATTGGTACACTCAATGATTTATTGCGCAGCGGCGATAAAGTCAATAAAATTCAAGCTGTTTTATCTGGCACTTTAAATTTTGTATTCAATCATTACGATGGCAGTATACCATTTGCCCAAGTTGTTAAACGTGCGCAAGATGAGGGCTATACAGAACCTGACCCAAGACTTGATTTAGGTGGTACAGATGTAATGCGTAAAATCATGATCCTTGCCAGAGAAGCAGGTGAGCAAATGGAAATGGCTGATATCACCAATGAATCCTTTTTGCCTGCCAGTTGTTTTGAAGGTTCTGTTGCTGATTTTTACGCTGAAATGGAAAAGCAGGAAGCACATTTTAAACAATTGTATGAAGCTGCTAAAGCCAATCACGCGAAATTAAAATTTGTGGCTGTTTATGATAAAGGTGTTGCAAAAGTAGGCCTAGAGCATATTCCAGCGGATTCGGATTTTTATCATTTATATGGCAAAGATAATTTGGTGCTGTTTTATACCGAACGCTATCCAGAACAACCCTTGGTGATTAAAGGGGCTGGTGCTGGTGCTGAAGTCACTGCGTCTGGTGTGTTTGCTGATATTATTCGTGTGGCTTAATACATCTTATGGCTACAAAAATTACCATACACAGTCCTGCTACCGTTGCCAATATGGTATGTGGTTTTGATGTCTTAGGTTTTGCGGTGCACCAACCTTATGATATCATGCAGCTTGAATTCATTGACGAGCCGGGTATTGTTATAGTAAATACGGATGCTTACAACCTACCCACGGATCCCACACAAAATGTGGCAGGTGCTGCATTATTGGCATTGATGGAAGCTTATGAACAACCTGTAGGCTTTAAAATGACCATTCAAAAACAAATCAAACCTGGCAGTGGAGTTGGCTCTAGTGCGGCCAGTTCAGCAGGTGCTGTATTTGCTGCCAATGTATTATTGGATCATCCTTTTTCAAAAGAAGATTTGGTTCGATTTGCCATGAACGGAGAAAAATTGGCTTCAGGTGTAAAGCACGCAGATAATATTGCACCTTGTATATATGGCGGTGTTACTTTAATCAGGTCTGTGTTTCCACTAGATATTGTTAAGCTGACTGTTCCTGATTTGTTTGTGTCCATTGTGCATCCGCAAATTGAAGTGCGTACGGCAGATGCTAGAAGTATTTTGAAACAACAGATACAACTGAAAGATGCCATTAAGCAATGGGGCAATATTGCCGGCTTGGTTGCAGGTTTACAACAAGGTGATTACGATTTGATTGGCCGTTCTTTAGAAGATGTGTTAATTGAACCCACGCGCAGCATTTTAATACCTGCATTTGAACAAGTAAAGCAAGTGAGTAAACAGTTAGGAGCATTGGGTGGAGGCATTTCAGGTTCAGGGCCTTCTATATTCATGTTAAGCACCAACGAATACACTGCTAAAGCAGTTGAATTGGCCATGGGTCAAATTTATGCTGCAATCGGCTTAAGCTATCATACTTATGTAACCACCATTAATACCGATGGCATTCAAACGATTGACTTATCATGAGATATTATAGTTTACATCATCAATCAGCCCCAGTTGATTTTAAAACAGCAACCCTCTTAGGGCAAGCACCCGATAAAGGATTGTATTTTCCTGAATCAATACCCAAACATTCGGATACTTTTATTCGCCAATTAACTGCAATGTCTAAAGAGGCATTGGCTTTTCAAGTAATGGCACCATTTGTTGGCAATGCTTTGCCAGAAGATGTTTTGTTGGAGATAGTCAGTGAAACAGTGAACTTCCCCTTTCCTTTAAAATCCATTCACCCCTCCATTGCCTCATTAGAATTGTACCATGGTCCTACGTTTGCCTTTAAAGATGTAGGGGCCCGTTTCATGAGCAGATGCTTGGCTTATTTTTCTAAAAACCAAACCAACAAAGTCACTATTTTAGTAGCTACCTCTGGTGATACTGGTGGAGCCGTGGCCAATGGTTTTTTAGATGTAGATGGTATTGACGTAGTCATTTTATATCCTTCTGGCAAAGTAAGCCCTGTTCAAGAATTACAATTAACCACTTGTGGCCATAATATTACTGCCATTGAAGTGGAGGGTAGTTTTGATGATTGTCAAGCTATGGTGAAAGCTGCATTCGCAGACCAAGATATCATTGCAGCCATGCAATTGAGTTCGGCTAATTCAATCAATGTAGCCAGATGGTTATCACAACAGATTTATTATTTTATAGCATATCAACAATGGAGTGATGATACACCACCTGTCATTGCAGTACCTAGTGGTAATTTCGGTAATCTTTGTGCAGGGATCATGGCGTATCAAACGGGTTTACCTGTGCAACATTTTATAGCAGCCTGTAATGTAAACGATGCCGTACCTCACTATTTACAATCTGGTTTATTTCAATCTAAACCAACCATTCCGACCATTTCAAATGCAATGGATGTAGGCAATCCAAGTAATTTTGTCCGCATACTTGAAATGTTTCAACAAAACCATCAAGCCATCAATGCATTGGTGTCTGGCTATACTATAACAGATGAAACAACTATGCAGACCATGCAATCGGTGTTTCAGCAATATGGGTATACACTCGATCCACATGGAGCAGTGGCTTATGCAGCATTAGAACAATATCAGCAAGATCATCCACATGCAAGCGGATTTATTTTAGAAACAGCTGATCCTGTTAAGTTTCCCGAACCTGTTACAAAAGCAATTGGCGCAGCGCCTTCAATCCCGCTTGCGGCAGCTGACTTATTTTCTAAAACCAAAAACAGCATACCCATGTTAAACGACTATGCTGTTTTTAAAGACTATTTATTAAGCAGATGATTAGTCTCTGTAATTCAATGCTGGCTTGCGATCGCCCAATAATGGTTTGTATTGATAGTTGCCAACGCTTTTAATGAATTCTTCTTTTGCTTTAGCAATAAGGGCGGTATTACTCATCAAATCTATAGCGGTTAATGCCATTGTTTTGGCTGCCACCAACATACCCTTGGTGCCAATTTCTGTGCCACCGCTGGCCACTGCTTGCCAGCTATGCGCTGAAGTACCCGGAATCCAAGTGGCGGCTTCTAATCCTACCGTAGGTACAACATAACTCACATCACTAACATCGCTAGATCCACCACCAGCAGTGATGTCTTTTTGCAAAGGTTGCACTGTAGCTGCTTCTTCAATTGCTGGAATATTGCCCATAAAACTGGCTTGCAATTGTTTGCCAAAGGTTTTTTCCGCTGCAGTATAAGTAACGCCCCCTACCAAATTTAAATTGGCTTGCATTACTTCTGCCAAGGTTCGATTGATTAATAAATCGTGTGTTCCTCCAACGATCTCGTATGTCATTGTGGTGCCTGTTCCCAACGCTGCTCCTTCTGCTGCTTTTGCAATTCTGTCGAATACGTCTACGGTTACTTCTCTTTTTGGATGGCGAACATAGTAATACACTTCTGCAAAGTCTGGTACTACATTGGGTGCTTTGCCGCCATTGGTAATCACATAATGTATTCTTGTTTCTTGCGGAATATGTTCTCGCAGCAGATTGGCCATATGATTCATCGCTTCTACACCATCTAATGCCGATCGGCCGTTTTCAGGCGACATGGCTGCATGTGATGCAATCCCTTGAAACTTAAATTTGGCAGATTTGTTGGCGATAAAGCCAGTCATATAAACTTTGTTTTGATCATCGGGGTGCCAATGCAATACTGCATCAACAGATTTAAATAAGCCCTCACGAACCATATACACTTTTCCACTGCCACCTTCTTCTGCAGGACAGCCATATACTTTAATTGTACCTGTGATTTTTTTTTTTTTTTTTTATTGTTTAATGGCAATGCCTGCCGATACCGAAGCTGTTCCAAATAAGTGATGCCCACAACCATGTCCAGCTATTTTACCATCAATCGATTTTTTTTCAGCAATGGCTTCTTGTGCCAAACCTGGGAGTGCATCGTATTCCGCTAAAATGCCAATCACCGGACTGCCCGATCCATAAGTTGCCACAAAAGCAGTTGGAATGCCTGCTACACCTGTTTCTACTGTAAATCCTGCTTCTTGCAAATGTTTCACATGCAATGCCGCACTCTTGGTTTCTTTATAACCGAGTTCTGCATAGTCCCAAATGGTGAATGCAGTTGCTTTGTCTTTTGGATATGTTGATTCTAAAAATCCAATAGTGGATTGTTTAAGTTGATTGAGGCTTTGCTCAATCGCATTTACTTGCTGTTTTTTTTGAGCAGTACTGTTTATAGACAGTAACAAAAGCCACACAGTCAATTGTTTCATTGCGTAATTATGGGTTTATTTTGTTTGGCATTCAATTATTGAATATATTACTTTTTACAAAGCTTGCTATGAATAACAAATTAGCCATTTGGTCAATTACCGTTGGATTAGGCGGATTTTTATTTGGTTTAGACGTTGCCGTTATTTCTGGTGCTGAACAAGCCATTCAACAATTGTGGTCACTTTCAGATTGGATGCACGGAACCGCTATTGCAATGGCTTTATATGGCACTGCTTTTGGGGCAGCTTTAGGCAATATTCCAGCCAATCGGCTCGGTAGAAAACAAACGCTTATTTGGATCGGTATACTTTTTTTAGTGACGTCTATTGGCGCCGCATTGGCAACCAATGTGTATGCATTTATGTTTTTTAGATTTGTCAGTGGCTTAAGTATTGGTGCTTCTTCTGTAGTAGCACCTGTGTATATTTCAGAAATAGCCCCTCCCAAATACAGAGGCCGAATGGTCATTTCATTTCAATTAAATGTAGTGGCAGGCATCTTAATTGCTTATTTCTCTAATTATTTATTGGCTGGTGTAGGCGGCGAAAATGATTGGCGTTGGATGTTGGGTGTGGTAGCCATACCTTCCCTTGTTTTTTCACTGCTCATGCTCATTACACCTGAAACGCCAAGGTGGTTAGTGCTCTATAAAAAAGACGATGCTGCTGCTGCAAAAGTATTGGCCATCACTGGCGAAGATGCTACAAAAGTGATTGCAGAAATTAAAGCATCGGTAGGCAAAACAGTAACTGCTGCGCTTTTTAGTAAAACTTTTTTTAAGCCATTAATATTGGCGTTTCTAATTGCGTTTTTTAATCAAATGTCTGGCATTAATGCCATTATTTATTTTGCTCCCAAAGTATTTGAAATGGCTGGCATTGGTAGAGAAGGCGCGCTTTTGTCAACGGTTGGTATTGGTGTGGTGAACTTAATCTTTACCATGACTGGCTGGTATTTAATTGATCGTTTTGGCAGAAGGGTACTGATGTTTATTGGTTCTATTGGTTATATTTTTTCATTAACTATGATTGCTGTATCATTCAATAGCGCCGATCAAAGCATGGTTGTATATTATGTGTTTGTATTTATTGCCGCACATGCAGTAGGGCAGGGTGCCGTTATTTGGGTTTTCCTATCAGAACTATTCCCTAATGCTGTTAGAGCCAGTGGTACTTCTTTTGGATCTTTGGTACATTGGATTTTTGCAGCCTTAATTGCACAAGTATTTCCCTATTTCGCAGCGAATGTTTCAGGTACTTTTATTTTTGGCTTTTTTGCTTTTATGATGGTCTTGCAATTATTATACGTTTGGAAAATGATGCCAGAAACAAAGGGTATTGCCTTAGAAGATATGGGCGGTACAGTTGTGTTACACTAAAAAAAACAGTATGAAACAAATCATTTTTGTATTAACCAGCTTTTTGTTTTTATTGGCTGCTTCTGCTCAAGAAGGCTTGTATTTAAGAACGCAGTTTTGGTCTGGCAGCAACTTAGAAATCAGCTGGCTTTTTTTTACCAAAGACGGGGTGATTTGTAAAAATCCAACTTTTGGCGTCAATCCATTTAATCTTAAGAAAGAGCTTGAACTGAATCAAGCTAATACAGGAAAATTTACAGTTGCAGCAAATAAAATGACTATTAATTGGGGCAATGGAAAGTCCCAATCGCTGAAAGCAGAATTTGCTGGTTCCATTCTGAAGGGCTTAGACGGTGGTATTTGTACTAAAGCAAAACCATTTTCGGCTAAATTTTTATCTGGCAAAACGTATAGTGGTTCGGCTTCAGCAGGCGCTGTATCTCAATCAACTGTTATAGAGTTTAAAGCAGATGGTTCATTCATTATGAATCGATCTGGTTCAATATCAGGATCAGGTAATACAAGTGGCGCTGCAAGCAGCCAATCAAGCAAAACAGGTAAATACTCTGTTACTGGAAATACAATTGTATTTAAATATTCAGATGGAACTGAATGGCGCACTTTGGCACAACCTTATGATTTAGGCAATGATGATATTATCCTCAACGATAAATTGTTCAAGAAGAAATAAATATTAATCTTTCCAGCCCCAAGGCGCTAATGGTGTTTTAGTCGGTTGTGTTAAGTTGAACATAATGCTAAAAAATCTATCAGATCCAATTCTTCTTAAGTTATAGGTAAAACTGCTGTCGTTAATGGTGATCCACCATACATTCGATGCTGCTGCTGGAATTGTTTTTTGTGTAATAATATCTGCTGGGAATATTTGCTTGTTTGAAAAACCTGTATTGGTACTTGTTCCACCATATTGCGTTACAGCATCTTCAGACCCATCTTCGTGCCTATGGTCGTGCTTTAAGGTTATTCCAGATTTTGTTTTGGTAAATACCCAGGTTCTAGATCGATTATTGCCTACATTAAATGGAATACGAATCCGATTCTCTTCGCAGGCTTTTACGTGCATGACCAATTGTTTACCCTTAAATTCTGCTGTAGCACCACTCACAATAGTGCCTTCATATGCTTTGCCACAATGTAGTTGAAGTATAATACAAAAACTATCAAGTGCACTAGTGGATTTTTGCGCAAATC